>DASXVL010000506.1:0-1705 GCA_036504255.1 Armatimonadota bacterium
GAGAGAGACCTACACTATGCGGAACATCTTGTGGCACTTACTACTCGCCAGCGCACTGCTCCTCTCCGGATTCACTCCTGCATCGGCGCAAGCACCTGCCATCATGCCCTCAGCAACTGCGCCCAACCACGCCGACGCCAAAACCTGGCAGATCACGCCGTCGGCGCAGTACTCCAATTTGACCTGGCAGGGACGCCAACTCGGCTTATTCGAAGGCGGCGTGCAGGTGGGTGGCGAGACCCATCCTTCGCTTGGCGCCTATCTCCGCAGCAGTACCGGGCATGGGCGGTCATCCCTGAATACCTATGACGCGCACGGTGTACGGTTTACCGGCACGCTCCCGCTGTTTACCGAACGGAGCGGGCGACCGGCGGCCACCCTGTTTGTGGATTATCTACATGATCGTGCCGTACTCAAAGAGCAAAGCCCGACCTCGCACTCGACCGCCTGGTCTCGCGCCTCCTCCACCGGTATCGGCCTCCAGGCCGAATTGCATCGCGGGTCTACCTGTTGGCAGGGTAAGGCGGCCGGCTATGCGTCCGGCGTCGATGGCGAGCATCTTGCTGACACCTTGCTCGTGGGCGGCGCCGTCGATGTCCCGCTGATACGGTCGATACGCGGCACTCTGGCGCTCACCGGGTTTCGTGAAGATTTTGAGGGGCACCGGATCACCATGGAAGTGACCGGAGGCGTGACACTACTCTCCTCCGAACGGGGAAGTCTCAAGCTGGGCGGGAGTTACTTCCCGCGCGGGATACCACTGGGGGGCACGCCCTTCTCGACCGCTGCCGGCATTGGCGTCATCAACGGCTCCTCGACGGCTGCCCAGTTACGCACGGAGGCGATGGGGTATCTCACGGTTGCCGGGGAATTGCATTTTTAGCATACCGCGGAAACGACGATTACTCTTCTTCTTCCAACGCGTCGAGCGCCAGGCGAATTTCCTTGGCGACCGCGTGTTGGGGGTGCCTGCGTAAAAAGCGGCGAAATATCGCGCGGGCTTCGCGCCGTCGCCCCTCACGCACACGGAGATTGCCGAGATTCGCCAGCGCCGTCGCTTCGTCCGGCCAGACGCGCAAAATATCGAGGAAATGCGTGGCGGCGGACACGGTATTTCCGGCCTGTACCGCCGCAACGCCGGCACGCGTGACAATGGCCAGGTATTCTTGCGCCACGGCCTCATCGCCGGGAGCCAACTCCCAGGCGCGCTGCATGCCGGTCACCGCTTCCTCCCACAAACCGAGTCGCGCCAGCGCCAGCGCGAGATTGCGATGTGCTTCGGGGTGCCGCGGCAAGTCCTCGACCGCCCGCGCATAGCTGGCGCGCGCCGCCGCAAAGTCCTCCGCCTCCATGGCGCGATTCCCCACCACGACTAAACCATGCGGTGATGTACTCGCGTGCGGATGGGCGGCCAGGTGATGTAACTTGGAGACCAGCGCCGACAGTGTACACGGTGCATGTACCGTCCCGTCCAGCGCGCGGTACTCGACTTCACCATGCAACCGCCCTTGCGTATCCCAGTGCAGGACCAGACGCAGATCGGCGCGTTCACGCACCTGCCAGACGGACGCCCACAGCGCGATTACGGCGGACGCCGCCATGGGCGGCGCGTCGCCGCGCGTCACCACGCCCGGCCAACCAATCTGCCCGGCGATGGTCGAGAGGAGTGAGGGGAGATCGTCGGCCACCCCCGGTTGGATGGCCA
>DASXVL010000507.1:0-4346 GCA_036504255.1 Armatimonadota bacterium
GGGCGTGATGACGTAGGGGCGAACCTGTGTGTTCGCCGACGGGCGTGATGACGTAGGGGCGAACCCGTGTGTTCGCCGACGGGCGTGATGACGTAGGGGCGAACCTGTGTGTTCGCCGACGGGCGTGATGACGTAGGGGCGAACCCGTGTGTTCGCCCGACGGACGAAGACCACTTTCGTCATACCAGCGCAGGCGCCCGGTTCCGTCATGCCCGCGCAGGCGGGCATCCAGTGCGCCACTTCCACCACATGAAGGGACGGTCTGACTAACTCGATGGATTCCCGCTTTCGCGGGAATGACAGAGTCTTTGTCGTCATATCCGCGTAGGCGGGCATCCAGTGCGCCACGTCCACCACATGACGCAGCGGTCTGCCTTATACAATGGATTCCCGCTTTCGCGGGAATGACAGGGCCTTTGCCGTCATGCCCGCGCAGGCGGGCATCCAGTGCGCAATGCCCACCATATGACGAGCCGGTCCGCTTTTCTCAATGGATTCCCGCTTTCGCGGGAATGACGGAGCCTTTGTCGTCATGCCCGCACAGGCGATAACAAACGGCCCTGGCTTCGCGTGAAACCAGGGCCGTCTCTTCACACCTGAACGGTCGCGAGTCTTACTTCTTCGCGATACCGTGCTTGAGCGCTGCGTGCGCGGCTGCCAGTCGCGCGATGGGCACGCGGAAAGGTGAGCAGCTCACATAGTTGTTGCCGATGCGGTAGCAGAAATCCACCGAGTCCGGGTCGCCGCCATGTTCGCCGCAGATGCCGACCTCAAGGTTCGGGCGCGTCTTGCGGCCCTCTTCAACGGCGGTGCGCATCAGAACGCCGACGCCGTCCTGGTCAATCGTCTGGAACGGATTCTTCGGCAGGATGCCGTCCTCGACGTACTTGAGCAGGAAGCCGCGTTCGGCGTCGTCGCGCGAGTAGCCGTAAGTCATCTGGGTCAGGTCGTTCGTGCCGAACGAGAAAAACTGCGCCAGGGTTGCGATTTCGGCGGCTGTCACAGCGGCGCGCGGAATCTCAATCATGGAGCCGAACTTGTAGTTCACCGTCGCGCCCTTTTCCTTCATGACCTCTCTGGCCACCGATTCGAGTTCGGGCTGTACGCGCTTCAACTCGTTAACATGTCCCGTCAACGGGATCATCACTTCGACGTGAGGATCGAGGCCCTCAAGCTTGACGTTACAGGCCGCTTCGAAGATAGCGCGCACCTGCATCTTGATCAAACCAGGGATCATGATGCCCAGGCGGATGCCGCGCAGGCCCATCATCGGGTTCTGCTCGTGCATCTGGGTCACCGCAGCCAGCATGACCTCGGCGTCCTTGAGTTCCTTCTCTTCGGCTTCGCTGATGCCTTCATAGCGGCGCTTGCTGTTCAGCGTGGTGACCTTCTTGATCAGGTCGTCGCCGCTGGGCAGGAACTCATGCAGAGGCGGGTCGATCAGGCGGATGATGACGGGATAACCGCTCATCGCGCGGAACAAACCTTCGAAGTCGCTGCGCTGGAACGGCAGCAACTCGGCGAGTGCGGCATCGACCGCATCGGGTTCCTTCGCCAGAATCATGCGCTGCACGATGGGCAGGCGCACTTCTTCGAAGAACATGTGCTCGGTGCGGCACAGGCCGATGCCCACTGCGCCAAAGGCGCGGGCGCGCTCGGCGTCCTTCGGGTAGTCCGCGTTAGCCCAGACCTGCAAACCGCGGAACGGCTTGCCATTCAGCGTGCGGCTCTTCTGCGCGCTGACTTCATCCGCCCACTTCAACAGCGTGACCAGGTCTTCCTGATCTTCGAAGCGTGGGGCGACGGTGGGCAACTGGCCGATATAGGCCTCGCCCTTTGCGCCGTCGATGGAAACGTATTCGCCTTCCTTGATCACGTGGCCGTTGGAGGTCACCGTGCGCGCGGACAGGTCAATCTTCAACATATCGGCGCCGCACACAGCGGGGATGCCGAACTGGCGGGCCACTACGGCCGCGTGCGATGTGGCGCCGCCGCGGGCCGTCAGAATGCCCTTGGCTGCCACCATGCCATGCACGTCATCGGGCTTCGTCTCGGGGCGAATCAGGATGACGGCTTTGCCCTCATTCTGTCCCCACTGCTGCGCCAGGTCGGCGTCAAAGGCGAGGATGCCGACGGCGGCGCCGGGCGATGCGTTCACACCACTCGCGAGCAGGCGCCCTTCTTTCTTGGCCTTCTTGACTTCTTCAGAATCAAACTGGGGATGCAATAAGAAGTCAACGTCTGTCGGCGTGACGCGCTGCAGCGCATCCACCTTGCTGATCAACTTCTCGTTGGCCTGGTCCACCGCAATCTTGATGGCGGCGCGAGCGGTGCGCTTGCCGTTGCGGGTCTGGAGCATGTACAGGGTGCCTTCTTCGATGGTGAACTCGACATCCTGCATGTTCTTGTAATGCTTCTCAAGCTTGGACGTGATGTCCATGAACTGCTTGTATGTCTTCGGCATTTCCTTAGCCATCTCTGAGATGGGCTTGGGGGTGCGGATGCCGGCGACGACGTCTTCGCCCTGCGCGTTCAACAGGTACTCGCCCAGCATGACCTTGTTGCCGGTCGAGGGGTCGCGTGTAAAGGCGACGCCAGTGCCGCTGTGCTCGCCCATGTTGCCGAAAACCATCGTGACGACGTTGACGGCGGTGGGAAGCGTGGCCTTCCAGCCCATCTGCTTGGCGTAGGTCTTGGCCTTGTGACCCGTGGCGCTGCGGAACACCGCCATGGCGCATTCCTTCAACTGGTCATACACGTCCTGAGGGAAGTCGCGTCCGGTTTCCTTCTTGATGACCTGCTTGAAGATGACGACGAGTTCCTTCAAATCATCGGTGGTCAGTTCGGTGTCGAGTTTGTATCCCTTGTGCTCCTTCATGTGATCCATGGGGGCATCAAACTTCTCGTCGTCGATATCGAGGACGGTGCTGCCGAACATCATCAGCAACCGGCGGTAGGAGTCATAAGAGAAGCGGGCGTTGCCCGTAATCGCTACCATCTCTTCGACGGTCAAATCATTGAGGCCAACGTTGAGCACCGTCTCCATCATGCCGGGCATTGATTCGCGCGCGCCGGAACGAACCGAAACGAGCAGGGGCCGTACGCCTTTAACGCCGCCGCCGAACTTTTTGCCAGTCTGCTTCTCGACGACTTTCATCGCGGCGAGAGCCTGATCCCAGGTGGCTTTAGTGATTTTGTTGCCGGCCTTAACAAACTCATCGCATACTTCAGTCGTCAGGGTGAAGCCGGGAGGCACCGGCAGTCCGGCGCTGGTCATATCCCACAAGCCGGCGCCTTTACCGCCGAGCAGGTTGCGGACGTCATTCCATGTCGGGGCTACTTTCGCGACCGATTTGGTGTCGGTGAATAAATACACCCACTGTTTGGGTGCGGGTGCTTTGCCGTTCTTGCTGGCGCTGCTCTTTTTAGCAGCCGGCTTAACGGCGGTCTTCGAAGTCGTCTTGGTTGCCATTGTGCAATCTCTCCTGATGATATGAAAGGCGGCCTTAAAAGCGGCTCAGCCAATCGAATTACAGATTCAAACCATCTAATTTTACGTCAGTTAATGAGAACAAACCAATTTCAACGGTGCGCCCGCTCGGCGCAACGATCCAGGTAACGTTTCACCGCCGCGACGGGGGTGTTCCAGGTGAATTCGTTGCCGATGCGCATGAAGTAGCCGCCCGTCCTGCGCGATGTCTCAACCATGCGGCGGACCATGGCGTCAATCTCGTCGGGGTTATTGTGCGCCAGGATGCGCGTGTCGCCTTCCCCCGCCAGGAAGCAATCCGGGTGTCGCTGTGCGATGGTGCGGAAGTCGGTATAGGGCTCGGTGAGAATTCCGCTCGCGCCGCAGGCGAAGACGTCATCGCTATAGGCGTCCATCCGTCCGTCCGAAATGAAAATCACGCGTTTGCCCGCTGCCCTGAGCATGTCCCAATACTCCTCGTAGCGCGGGAAGATGTACTTGTGCATCCACGCCGGCGAACATACGGGTCCGCGCGAGTTCACGATATCGTCGTGGCACATCACGAAGTTCACCGGCAGCCGCGCAAACGCTCTGAACAATCGCCTGTTTAATTCGGCGAACTCGGCCATGAGGCGCTCGAAGCGCGGGTCAAGGCATGTTTCAAGAAAGAGTTCCCAGCCGAACGACAACAAGGGCCACATGAACATGCTCTGATAGGTGCCCACCTCAGCCGTCGAGCCGGCGGGCGCATGGTCGCCCCACTCGACCGGATAGTCTTTTCGGAAGTGGCGATAGAGCGTCTCTTCACTGGTGTAGTCCCAGGCGGAGACGAGGCTGCTGTTTGTGAAGTCGGGATGTTCAAGCGGTGAGTAGGCGA
>DASXVL010000508.1:0-8053 GCA_036504255.1 Armatimonadota bacterium
TGAGCCAAGTCACCGTGCACCGGGTCTTGCTCCACGAAGGGCGCGATGTGTCTCCTGCCACCGCGGAACGGATTCGCGCGGTCGCTACGGAGTTGGGCTACCATCCGGAAACCAATCAATTTGCGCGCAAAATGCGCTCGCGACGACATCAGCGCCCGGTATTGAACCATGCGGTGGCGTTGCTCAACCAACAGGGGGGAGAAGTTGGACTGTATTTCATGCTCCGGCATTTCGGAATCACTGAAGTACTCAACAGCACGGGATTCGATCTGGTGTTGAACTGGGCGCAGCCGACCACGCCCTGGCAATTGCCCCATACCTTGCTGCGGGGGGATATTGACGGTGTCCTGTTCTCGGCGGATGAGCGCCTGATCCCAGAGGTGCTCCAACAACTTCGGGCGCTGTCGGGATTTGGGGATCGACCGGTGGTCGTGTATCAAATGGTCGTTCCGGGTTGTTCAACGGTGTGCGCCGATGACTTCACCGGGGGGTATCTGCTGGCCGATCATCTCCTCAAGCTGGGACACCGGCGTATGCTTTATTTTATCGTGGATTCTCAGCCGCAGAGTCTTCGCTCTGCCGGATATCGGAACGCCTGTCAAGCGCACGACGTCGACCCGGACGAAGTGCTTGTTAGTGCTCAATTTAGTTATCTTCCGTGGCGTTCGCATTCGATAGCGCACCACGTTGCGCTGCGAGAAGCATTCACGCGGCATCCTGATATTACCGCGATTCTCGCGATGAACGATGCGAGTG
Source organism: Armatimonadota bacterium (assembly GCA_036504255.1). GTDB lineage: Bacteria > Armatimonadota > Hebobacteria > CAIYQO01 > CAIYQO01 > DASXVL01. The sequence continues at coordinate 757 of DASXVL010000508.1, forward strand.
TGCCGTATATCTGGACCTGGTTGGACGAACAGGGTCTCCGTGTGCCCGACGATATTAGCCTGACGGGGTTTGACGACGTGAAACGCGTCATCGATGAGCGCTACGAGAGTCTGCTGACGACCGTCCATGTCCCCCTGCATGAGATCGGACGGCAAGCCGCCACCCTGTTAGTCGATCTGATTACCGGCAAGGTCACCGAAGAAACGCACCTGACGCTGCCGGTCAACCTGGTCATCCGACAATCGACCGCCCCCCCGCGCACTCCCCCCCTTCTCCATCGGCCCCGCGGTGATAGCTGATGCGTTCTTCGACGAGGTAAATCGCCGACACGTTGCTGGAATTCAATACTATTGTTCAGGTATCATATATCTGGCTTCAATCACGAGCGCTGCATACGCGTCCAGCGCATCAATGTGCATCACCAGACGGTTATCCGCCATGTTCACGGTGACTTCAGCGCCGCGACAGGTGACTCGCGCGTGGGGATATGGCGAGGGCATCGTCACTTCGATGCCGTGGACAGGGATCACTTCGGTGAATGCGCGGGCATCGGTCGGCAGGCTCCACGGCACCGTGCGGTTCACCAGGTGGATGATGGTCCGTGCAGGTGGCTGTCGCCAGAGGGTAACTTCCACCGTACGCGGGGCGTGCAACCGTAGTTGGCGTTCAGGCTGGGCTGCGTCAAATAGCTCCCGCATGCGTGCACCAATGTGTTGATCGCCGTGCAAATTGAAATAGCGACCGATGCTGAAAGCGATATAATAGGCGCTTCCTTGGCCGAAGCGATGGCGCGTGAAGGCTGGCCAGGAAGTGGGCTCCATCGGCAACGGATCTTTCATCGCCGCCACCGAGCCGGCGGGATCGACGTCAACCAACTGCGCCAGCGCTTCGCCGGTCACCGTTACGCGATGATAGCCTCCTGAGGCGGGTTCCGCTTCGCGATGGCCTGACAAGGCGAAATCGCCCTCCTGCCTGCCCTGCCAGTCGATGCCCAGCACGTCCGCGAGCCCGAAGTTGGCGCGTGGGCGCCCCGTCCCATCCCCCAGCGACGTCCCATCGGTGGCAATCAACTGCCCACCATTACGCACGAATTGTGCCAGAATGCTACAGCACTGATCGCTCAATTGGATCGCATCCGGCAAAATGAGTACCTGATAACCAGTCAGATCATTTACGTGATTTATGCGCTCAGCCGTCACAAATTCAAACGGCACGTGCTCCTCGATGAGCAGACGCGCCCAGCCATTCAACTCATCCGACCACTGCATCGGCTCCGTCGGTAGCGTGTACTGACGCGTGGCCCAGGAGAAGAGCACGCCTACGTTCGTCGCCGGCTCCGCACTCTCGTCCAAATCGGCGTCCGCCATGAAGACATCGAAGCCACCTTTCACGTTCTCCAGCAACTCCTGCGCGCTGGTGGTATCGGGCCGCGCCCCCACCCCACACGGGCCGAAGGCCTTACAGCCGTTGGCCTTACAGGCGGCCGCGTAGACCGTCCACTGCGCCGATGTGATGGGCCAGTGCGCATAATGGATGGGTGTGGAGGTACGCAGGATCCATGGCGGCTTGCCTACCGCACGCTGCCAGCGGACGTTAATGCTGGCGAAATTGAGATCGGTGCCATACGTGCCGAAGGCATCGAAACACTCGGAGGTGAAAACATCCAACGCGGGCAACCAGGCCGCCGTCTGCCCCAACTGCGGGGAGCACACCAACGGGGCGAACCCGTTGTGCGCGCCGATCGCGCCATATTGATGCGCCAGGTCGGTCAACTCGCACACCAGTGCCGCCGATCGGGCGCCGTGCCAGTCCACATAGTCGCGCCAATGCGCGTGGATGGTCTCCAGTGTCAGCTCGGTCGTCCCGCAGATCGCCTCCAGCGCCGGCCGGCAGCAAGGGCAGACGCAGGGCTGATTATTGAAGAACATGTCCAGGTGTATGCCGTCGGGATGGTAGCGCTCCAGCAGCTCGCGCGCGATGGCGACCACTTGCGCGCGTTTCGGCGAGTTGATGCACGGGGTCTGCCAGTGACCGCCGGGAAGAGCCTGCACGCGCCCGTTCGGTTGCGCGGGATCGGCCCATGAGGCGAGAGGATAGGCTGGCTCGCTGGGGGGATCGTCCACCGGCATCATGTTCCATTCCGGGTGCTTGGATTCTAACCAGTTGAAGTAGGTGATCACCTTTTTCCCCTGCGCGTGCAGGCGGGTGATCAGATCGCCCACGTAATCGCGCCCGCGCAGCCCGGGATGTTGCGGCCAGATCGCGCTCGGGTAATAGGCCACGCTGAACTGGTTGCAGGCGTAAATGACCACGATGTCCGCGCCGGTGCCGACCAACTCGGCGGTGATGCGGTCGGGATCATACTGGCTAAACGCCGTCGCCTGCTCGTTGTTGGCGTACTGGTCGTAAAAGTAAATCCGCCCCCGCGTCGTCGCCCACGCTGGTAATGGCAGGGAGGTGATGTCTGTTGATGAGGTTATTTGCTGTTCCAAAACTCTCTCCTATTTCTCAGCGTTTATATCAGCAACAGCCCCGCCCCTACCCCTGCGGCATCAACGCCATTTTGGGGATTCGGAAAGGTTCAGAGGGTGAGGAAATATTTCGTACCCGGCAAACGGTCCGGTTTGCGCTGGTCCAGCGCGGCGATGACGCGTTCGCGTGGTGTCATGTGCCGGGCTCTCCGCGGCACTCCGCGCCGGTCAGCAGGACATCCATCCGCGGACTCAACGGCACGGCGCCGTCGGCGGTGATCTCATACCCCGTCTCGATACGCGCTCCGTTGAACTCCGGATGCCCGAAGAAACTGATATCCACACACACGGTCATACCTGGTTGCAGCACATCATCGCTGTGTGGACCGAAGAAAGGCGACTCCGCTTCATGCAAGCCGATTGTATGCACGAACGGGCACACCAGGTAACGGGAGAAGCCGATCTTCTCGAAGAAGGCGCGCGCCGGCGCATCGATCTCACGCCCGGATTTTCCAGGGAGTAGTTGCGATTTCGCCAACCGGAACGCCTCGCGCAGGATATCCAGGCATTCCTGCTGCCGCGCGGTATATTGACCGGAGACCGGGAGTACATCGCCGATTACGCCGGCGTATCCACCCACCTTCGGCGCAATGCCAATCATCACCAGTTCTCCGTCCTCCAGCCGTTTGGCGCTGGCGGTGGGCACCACCGCGTTGGCGCGCGGTCCACTGCCGACTATGGCGCTAAAGCCGAACCCGCTGGCGCCGCGGCTACGTGCAGCGAACTCCCCGGCGGCTGCGACGGAGATCTCGGAAACGCCGGGAACGATGGCGGCCTTCATGGCAATATAACTTGCATCGGCCAGTAAGAAAGCTTCACGAATCTGCGCGATCTCCCACGCCGATTTCTGATAGCGCAGTTGCACGAAGTCCTCGGTGATATCGACCAGTTCCACGCCGGCCAGCCCCTCGGCAATCTGGCGATAACACTCCCACGGCATGCGCCCAGCGCCGACCAGGCCGATACGCTGCACTCCGCGTCCCAACGACGCACTGACTTCCTCAAACAGCGTGGGAAAGTCGATGATCGTCGCGTTGGGATACTCCTCATCCGGCACCATGAAAACCGGAACGTTGCGGGTCTCCGGAATGGCGCTGTCCAGCTTTGCGAACGGCTCGCTTTCCGGTCCACCCAGAATGAGTGGCGCACCCTGCGCCGGCACCAGCACCGCGCCACTCTCGAACTGCGGGCACCAGCCGGTCAGGTACCAGCCGTTGCCGATGTTGAACTCATCGTAATAGACCAATGCGAAATCCAACGCGTGCGACGTGAACAGCGCGCGCATTGCCTGCAGGCGGCGATCCCGCTCGGATATACTCAAATAGCCCATGGGGTGCTCCTTTGGAAGTCAAAGCACTCTCGGTTTCAACGTATATGCTATAAAGGAGACCAAGAGGGATATGGTCTGCATGCGGCCTCCGCTTCAAGGTTATCCGTCTTTATCATAGGTAAACGGAGGCCATCTGTCCTTGACGATGTTGCCGATTCCGTGCATGATTAGCACAATATTGACTTGCCAATCAGCGAAAGGCTCGCTATGGTTGAGACGCTCGTGGCTGACGAGTACTTTACCTCTCCAGACTTTCCCATCGCCATCGTGCATGTCCCGTCACGTCTGCCTGTCTGCAATATGCATCGGCACGAATTTGCCGAGTTGGCCATCGTCTTTGCGGGCAAAGCGATCCACTGCACAGAGCAGGCCAGCTACCCCATCGAGACTGGCGATATCTTTTTCCTGCGCGGGCAGCAGGTACACGGGTTTCGCGATATCGAGGCGCTGGATATTGCCAACCTCATCTTCCGTCCCGAGCGCCTCAGTATCGGGTGGCACTACCTGCGCACCCTACCCGGCTATCATGCGCTCTTCGCGCTGGAGCCCAGTTACCGGCAGCAACACGCCTTCTTAAGCCGGCTGCACGTTGACATGGAAGCTCTGGCGGACATCGCCGGGCTCATCACGCAGATGCAGGAGGAACTCGACCGGCGCGACGCGGGGTACGAGCCGATCGTGCTGGCGCACTTCAGCCACCTACTTGTCCATCTGGCGCGTTGTTACTCCCGCATGACTACTCCCATTGCGCAGCACGTGCTGCGTGTCGCCGCGGCGGTGAGTTACATCGAAACAAATTTCCCGCAGGCCATCACCCTGCGGGAATTATCCGACATCGCCTTCATGTCCCCCTTCACCTTTCTACGTGTCTTCAAACAGGCGATGGGGCTCTCTCCCATTGCCTACCTCATCAATACGCGCGTCCGCAAAGCCGTGGATCTTTTGCACGAGAGCTCCCACGGCATCACCGACATCGCCGATGCCGTGGGCTTCACGGACAGTAACTACTTCGCACGGCAATTCAAAGCCATTATGGGTATCAGCCCTCGTGCCTATCGCCAACACCTCGGCATCCTCCGCGAACCGGCAACCGCATCCCGCCTGCTGAAGAAACATGAATAGCTCAATCGCTTTTTCCTCGGCAGCGCTATCTCCTTTCTCTCTGTCAGCACCTGATCACCCGAGGTTCCAATCTGGGCTATCGCCGTAACGCTTGCCGAACATGTCATCGCATAGATTCGGCTTCCGCCGGGCGTACGCTGCGCAAGGGGTTCTCCGGAGAGAACACCGCCGGCGCAGTACCGCGGACATTGAGCCAACTGCGGTAGGGATTGCCCGTCATGCCGGCGGTGGCGAAGTCGCAAAGGGTAATTGGGGTTCCCGCCGCGTCGCGCGCGCTGAGTAACAGCCAGGCGGGATACGGCAAGTCATTCGCTGCCTCCTCCAGCGTCAGCGTGCGGGCATCCAGGCCGGGGATCTGCTCGGGCCCCATGGTGTTGTACCGTTGATCGAAGGCCAGCAAAATGGGACCGCGGTAGATGGACGTCAACTGCTCCCTTTCCCCGTCCGCCACCGGTGTGCCAATACCCAGAGAGGCGGTCCAGTAGCGGTGATGCGGAAAACGCGTCACTGCCAGCGCCACCAGATTCTTCCCCGCGCGTAGGGGCAATTCGACCGTGTGGCGGCGCAGGGTGACGTCGCCGTCGAACCCACCGGCTGGGCGCGCGAAAAGGCAGTGCCCGTTCACCAGTACGCGGGTATGGAAATTGGCACAAAAATGCAGGGGGACGCTGGCATCCGTCGGGCTGTCGATCTCGGTGAAGGCGTAGGCCATGTCCAGGTCCTGCCGGTAGCCCGGCAGCGTGTTAAAGTCCAGCCCCCCGCCCATGCTGCGCATCGTCACCGCGGTATAGGTGTTGCCCTCGATCTCGACGGCGTCCGGCAGGGTTGTGATCTTAGCCAGATCTAGGTAATGTTCGCCGGCAATCTTCCCCGGCGCGGGGGCGATCACCCGCCACTCCGTCTCCCAGTCCTGATACCGGTATGCCGGTCCCTGCGCCCAATAATGCGGGCGGAAGTCAAAGGTGATCCGGATGACATCCCCAGGCTGCCAGGCGCGAGTGAGGCGCAGGTAGGCGCCGGCTTGGACGCCATCCACCGCCTCCCCATTCACGGTGACGTTGGTCTGTGCCGACCAATACGGGATGCGTAACACCAGGATAAACGTTTCGACAGATTGCGGGGTAACGCGGATTTCCACCTCCGGCTGCCGTGGGTAGTCCGTGATCTGTTCCAGTGAGCAGACGCCGGACGGTAGTGGAAAGTTGAGCGTGCCCGGACCGTAGTAGTTCAGCACCACGGCATCGGTGGACCGCATCAGTGCCCAGTCGCCGATCATCCCCAGCATGCGCGGACCGTTGACGGAGCAGCAGTTCAACTCCGGCTGCGCGGGACGCGACTGAAAGACGATGGAGTGAGCGCTGGCAACCCGCCGGCCGTCCATCGGCGTGTCATACGTGACCCACCGCCCACTCGGCGACATCATGCCCAGTCCGGAATTGAACAGCGACAGCTCCAGTTCATCTGCGACGATGGAACTGCCCGTCAGCCGCAGCATATCCACGCTCATCGCCGTCCAGGCGACGGTGCAGCACGTTTCGATGGCGTCCCAGTTGTACGGATCGCCGGTGGCTTGCTCACCGGAGGTGAAGCCGCCGTTGTTGTGCCGGTCCCCGCGCAGCATGCTCCACCAGAGGTGCTCGAAGGCGCGGCGGTATTGCGCGTCCCCGGTGAGGAAGTAGCGTTCGGCGATGCCCTGGATGGGATGCAAACTTTCCCAGCGCGGCTTGGGGGTTTCCCAGAACTCCTGCCCGGCCAGCGCGGTGCGCACGTAGTCGCCGGCGTTCACGGCGGCGAAATCCGCCTCGATAGCCTCCGCCAGTGCCAGATAGCGCGTTTCGCCGGTGGCGTGATAGAGGAGCAGCAGGCTGTGGTACGGCGCCATGTTCATCTCGCAGGCGTCCACCTCGTGGAACTGCCGTCCGGTAGCGAGGAACACATCGCACAGGAGATCCCCGATGCGCCTGGCGCAGTGCAACGCCTCCGCATCACCGGTCAGTTCATGCCAGAGCAGCAGCCCGAGCATGGCATGGTAATGGCCCCAGGTATCCCAGATCCAGCCGACATAGGGAATCGATCCCGCCAGCCCCAGGCGATAATGCTTCGGCCAGGGACCGAGATAGCCGTCCTCATCCTGCAATGCAACGAGCTGCCGCACGAAGTCTCGCAGGTGCGCCTCCAATTGCGCGTCGCGCGTCAGCCGGAGAATCTGCGTGGCGTGGGTCAGGTACTTGCCGGCGAACTCCCCCGCCCAGGGCACCAGGTCGCGCATGGGGCGGCTATCCCGCTCGCGGAACATCTCCAGTATGGCGGGATT
>DASXVL010000509.1:0-14088 GCA_036504255.1 Armatimonadota bacterium
GCGAGGTATATAGTACGGTTTTCTCGCCTCCGTGTCAAGAGGGCGGGGAAAGTAATTTCCGCACCGCCTCGGCACATCGCCCGGTCACCCAGGCAACGACGCGAAGTATATAACACCAGCACATCCCTGTCAAGGGCTTGCCATCGTTATCATTTACAACGCCGCCCTTTGGCTTGAGGCGGATTGCTCACGGCCTCCCCTGTCAAGGCCAGACTGTGGTGAAAATTCACCCCCTGATAGACGAAGGAGGCCCTTTGCCTGATATTCCACGCCGATCAACGCGGATGGCCTGGATCCCCACGCGGGCTGATTGGCCGCCGGGGCGCAGGGCGTGCCCTGCCCGTGTGGTCCAGGTACTGTTTGCCGCTCATCCACGCCTTATCCTGCTCTTGACGCAGCGCGCCCAACACGCGTTTGACCGCCATGGGACCGTCGACCCCTCTGCTAACGTCGAGTATCTCCCGGCCTCATCGCCGGGAACCAAAGCGAGGCAAGATCACATCATCCCTGTCGCAGACTGATGGCCATTAGCGCCTGGATGGAGTCAGCATCCTCCAAGATCCACCGTATCGCCTTGAGGTAGCGCGGTGCGCCAAAGGAGTGTTCCCACAGATCATAGCGGAGGACTTCGTAGGACGGATGGAGTACGGCTTGCACGGCAGGCCGCGTATCCGGCGCACGCGGGGCGGTTTTCCACCAGCGACAAATGTTATTGCCGCGCAAGATATGGATCCCGTGTTGCAAGGGCTGCATGACCAAGCCGTCGTCGAACAGGAACTCATAACGCGCAGCCGCTTGGCCGAGCGCTTTATCGATCTCCACATCCGTGTGATGGACCGAGTAAATGGAAGAGGATGGGTAGCCCCCCTGCAGCGCAACGTGCCCGAGCACCGCAATCGTACACACCATCATTTCCACCGGGATAACGACCTCCGCGCGCCCTTTTCCCAACAACAACGGCTGCGCCGGATGCAGGGCATCACGGCAGATGAAGTCGATGCCGGCCAGGGTGAGTGCGCCGAATGTCGGCAGGCGATAGGCGAACCGTGCGCGCATCGCGGCCAGCGCCTCTTCGAGATGCCCCTGGTCACCAGCAATCGCCGTCAGATCGAGCGGGAGCCAGCGATCTACACATTGTGGCGCGGTCGCCAATATCTCAATCGGCGGCGCAGCGACTTGCGGGGGATGCTCCATTTCATGACACATGAGTGAGAGCAACTGCAAATCCGGACGTGGACGCGCGCGCTGGTCGAGCAGCCCTTCCACCGTCCAGCCGTCGATGGCGGCCGGCTCGGCGCGCGAATACTCCTCGTAGTCGGCCCAGCACCAGAAGGAGCATCCGGCGATGCGTGGTGAGACCGTGGGTTGCGCGTGTCGCACAAAGGTATCACAGTGTATTTTGAGGTGGCGGGGATTCCCCTGGAGCATCCAACCACCCCATTCCGTGAAAACCAGGGGGCGGTCAGTGTAGTGCTGCATCCAATCGATATATTCTTGCGGCCAGACGGTATACTGGTTGATACCATAGAAGGATAAATCCGCCGCCGCGAGCATCGCCTTCACCGCAGCGTGCTTGCCGGAGCAATCGGCAAAGGAGAGGAGGCGATCCGGGTCCAGGGCGCGACACAAGGCAGCGGCTCGCTGCGCATAGGCAATATTGGGTTCGCACTCGTTATAGATGTACCAGGCGAATACCGCCGGACAGTTCCGATCGCGCCGCACAAGACGGCGGAGCGCTTCCAGGGCCGGCGCAGCGACGGCCTCATCCGCGAGGTTGTGAAAGCACGTCCCCGGCTCTTCGCTCACCAATAGCCCGAGTTCGGCAGCGATGCGTGGGACACAGGCGGACTGTGGAGAGTGCACCAGGCGAATGTAATTAAACCCGGCGTGCTTGATCAGTGCCAGCTCTTCGCGTACTTCCTCCACGGGTGGCGCATAACTGTGCGCGCTGGTGAACTCATGCCGACACACCCCTTTTAGCAACAGCCGCTGGTTGTTCAAATAGAAATCCTGCCCACGGACTTCTATGCGCCGGATGCCCACCATTTCCTGCACGAGGTCAACCGAGTCGCCGACAAGCAGGCGTACCGTCAACGTGTATAAGTTCGGCGCGTCAGGAGACCAGAGATGCGGTGAGGCCACGGGAAAGCAGATAGGATTGCCCGGTGCGACGGTAACAGAGACCACTTCGCGAGCGGTCGCGCACTCGGCGAGCGTCACGGTGAGTTGCCCGGTGACCGGCCCATTGAGTTCAACCAAGACTTCACACGCGGCATGGGTGCAGGCATCATCGAGCGTCGCGCGGAAGCTGACGCTCTCGATGAAGGTGGCCGGTTTGCGCATCAGGTACAGATCGCGGACGATACCGGCGTCAAAACGGCGTCCGGGTGTAGGCCCAAACGGCTCCACGATATCCCGGATGTGGGCATGCAGCGTATTCTCTCCCTGCAGCAGTCCCACAGGGAGTTCAAAACGGTAGGGTACCCATGGCCCAGCCGTACCGAGCGCCTTACCGTTCAAAACGAACTCCGCGCTCGCCAGCACGCCCTCGGCACAGAGGAAGTACCGGTCATCGGGCTGTTGTGCTCCAGGCCAGCACGATACAAACCGATATTCCAGTCCACATTCACCGACGGGCGGATAACAACCTGGTACTGCGACATAATCAATGCCTCGCCCAGCGATCGTGCGTTTCCATGCTCCATGTAGCGGTTGAATCGGGGTATTTTCTTGCCGTAACTGCATCAGAGAGGCCTTTCAATAAACCATAAAACTAATAGCGCATACACCGTGCCGGGCGCTCGATAGCCGTAACTACCTAGTCTGACCCTTCAGCCAATTGTTGATGAGCCCGACAGAGAAACAGGTTCAGGCGACGTATCGTTTCCTCGTAGGTCGGGTACAGTTTGACAATCGCTTGCGCGCACACGCCTACCGCGCGATGACGACGTGCCAGGCGGATCGCCGCAAGCTTTTCACGCTGTTCATCCACGGCATCGCCCAGGGTGACGGTGTTGATCACCGCCACATCGAAATGAATCCGCGCGTCGACGAGAGGGTCGAGCTGGCGCAAATCGTTCCAGCCGCTGACTTCCAGCCGATGTATGTCCGGAAAAACCTGCAGCAAATCCTGGGCGACCGCCGTGAAATTTCCACAGGTGTGGAACCCCGTAACGGGGCCTTCCTGCTGTTGGATATGCGCGTACACCGGCGCCATGGTCTCCCGAAAGAACGTCGGGGTAATGAAGGGGATATTCACCCAATCATCCGCGACAAATGACGCGTCCGGCAGGGTGGCCTCACCCAGAAATTTCCGTCGTTCCTCGGCAAAGCGAAAACGTTCGTCAGCCAGGAAGATGAGGGCATCCTTGAGTTCGGCGGGACGGTCGAAGCTATCATCGAGGAAATTTTCATAGCCGCGTATTTGCACGTAGATATCCAGCGGTCCGCGATGAAAGCGGGGAAATTCTACGGCGATTTTCCCTGCATAATCGTCCGCCACGATCTGCCGCATACGCTGGTATTTCGCGAGCAGGCTCGGCATCTCACCGCTCGTGGCAAAATCGAAACGTCCCAACGTTGACGGGTCAAACGTGTGCTGAAACGGATGCGGGAGAAAGTCCGGCATACCGGACGTGGAATGCCGGATCTGCATGCCGAACAATGTCATGTCCCAGTACATCCCCACATCCGCCGTCATCCGCAGGCTCGGGATGGTATCGTCCAATACATTGTCCGCCCAGAAGATCAACTGACGGAGCTGTTGCTCGATGGCGAATTCCGCATCGGTCAGATAGCGGTTCATATCATAGCCAAAAAGTTCCGGCCAGCCGATATTTTCCATGTAACTGCGCACACGGACGCGGTCGTGACCGAATCGCGCATCTCGTTGCGCAAGCTGTGTTGTTTTGCCTTCGATGCGGCGTTCCACCTCGGAGAGCAGTTGTGCCTGCGGAATACGCATGGCAGCGTCGTTCATCGGATCGCCCTCTTCTATTTGAAGATTTGCAGACGTTTGTAATGCATTGCAAACGTCTGCAATACATTACTTCTCCCACGATATGTTGTCAAGCAGGTCGATGGTTTGCATTCGTCCAGCGGCGAAAATTCTTCAGAAAAACACTACCGCGCGCTCGTCGCGGCAGTCGTCGCGGCGCAGAATGCCTGCAGCACCGCGTCCGGCGTGGCGGCGGGGACTTCGCACCCCGCGCTGAGGATGTAACGCTTCCCGCGTGCGGCGAGCAAGCGCTCGTGCGCGGTGGCGGCGCAGGCCTCCGGTGTCACTTGCATCATCTCGGAGACGGGATCGAGATTGCCCTTGAAGCATTTGCCCGCCGCGCCGTATATCGCCACCGCTTGGGCAAAGGGCACCAGGTGATCCACATTGTACAGATCGGCATCCACGCGCACTAAGGCCGAGAGCAAGCGGGTCGTGTCGCCGCAGATATGCAACTTCATGAGACTATGCGCGGCATGAATGGCGTTGCATACTTCTTGTTCGTAGGGCAGCGCGAACTCTTCGTACATCGGCAGCGATAACAGTGAGGCGGCGGCGTCACCCGCGCCGACCATGTCGGCGCCCGCAGCAACCTGTGCAAGGGCGAAATCGATGACCAGATCGGTGAGGAAACGGAGGATGCGGTGCGCGCCGTCCGGGTCGTCGACCAGCAGCATCATAAATTCGGTGATACCGCAAAGCGAGCACGCTTCCGCAAATGGCAAATCCACCCAGCCGAGCACCGCCACGCGCCCGGCCACGCCGCGGACCATCTGCTCCACAGCGCGCACACGGTCGTGCATGCGCCCACCACTCATCATGGGATCGGGGCGCACTAACCGCGACAGCTCATTCGCCGAACTCAGCAACGGTTGCTGCAGAAAGGGCGGATTATCTTCCGGGAACGCCATGTCGCCCCCGAGATCGGCGGCGAGGCGAAAGGCATCCGAACACGCGGAGATGGCGTCGAGGCCAAAACGCTGCTGCACGAGCAGTTGCGCATCGGCCATGGCGCTGCCCTCGGTGGCATAGGTGCGGTAGCTGATGCCGGCGCGGTCGGCGGGGAGAAACATGAGCAGAGGAAAGACCGGCACGCGATCCAGCGGATTGCCGTGAATCGCCGCCAGAAAACGCTGGCGCGGGGTCATCTCGCTTGCACGCATGGCTTCCATTGAATACTCTTCCTTCTGGGTGATCGGTTCATTTCTCACGCAGTCTGCTAGCCTTATCTTCCACGGGATAGGCTGGCCGCTGCTGGCCAGGGATTTTCCACGCATCGCTGAGCATCCCGCGATTCCCGCTCCAAGCAGCGTGCCGTAACTACGGTCAAGGCACGCGCGGCGGCAATATTGGTGCATGCCTCCGGGTACTGCGCCAGGCGTGTCAACGTCGGAATCGCTGCGCGTGTCCCGCACGCTTCGAGGGCATGGCAGATGCAGACATAGTAATGGAAGTCCTGCTCGTCCGTCAACGAGGCCAGCACCGCGTCTTCGACGCCCGCGCCCCCGATATGCCCCAGCGCACGGGCCACCTGGCCTTGCAGACGCCAGCGCCGGCTCCAGGCGTCGAAGCGCGCCGGATCTTCCGCGCGTCGCAACGGCGCCCAGTCTCCGGCAAATTCATCCACCCCTCCACACACGAACCAGTTGTGGGGCTGGCTGTTTTCGTACAGCGGCGCTTGTTCTTCCTCATGGAGCAAGGCCAGGAGCACTTCGCGGGCCGCCGATTCGCGCCGCACTTCACAGGCCGCGGCTGCGATCAGGCGGACGTGCCAATCATCATGACGTAGCGCCGTCAGGATCTCCGCCGTCACCGCGGCATCCCCCGGCGGCGCCAACCACCAGTGCAGGTAGGAGGCCGTCGTGTCCTGCGCAGGCACCATGGTGGAACAACCCACCAGCACTGCTATCGCGCCATCCGCGTCACTGGCGCTGCGTTGCTCATTGCAGAGCACGGCGCAGGCGGTAGGGGCGCTGCCGGTGATACGCAGCGGTAGCTGGCCACGGTAGGTGATCTGCAACACACCGGCCTGCCAGGCGATCTCCAGCGGCGCGTCATATTGGGCGATGCTCAGGGTGAAGGGCTGTTCCAAGCGACCGAGCGCAATCGTGTCGGATGTCAGGCGCATGGTGAGCGGACACGAGGCCTGGAAGACATCGGGAGTCGGCGATCTGTTCGAAATAGAGATGATCGGAGCCTGGCACACGTTCAAAGCGCACCACCACCTCGCAAGGGCCGCTCCATACGGCATCCGCCCGTTTGAGCGTCACCCACGGATGCAACAGGTCGTTTTTGATCTGAAAGTCCCCCGTCACGTCACCCTCCGGGTGAAACTCCGAGGGCAGTGGGGTATCGACCCGCGCTCCGTTCACGCACACCGGACTGGTGCGCAGGCCGCTCGGCAGGCGCAAACAGACTTCGCGCGCTGCCCACTCCGGCGGGATCTGCATGGTCTGATGCAGCGTCACCACGCGGTCCGCCGCGACCGCCGCCTCCATCGTCATATCCCGGTCCAGGCTGGCGGTGATGTGGCGCGGGTGCTGCGCGTCCGCTGACGCCCCACCCCACACCTGCCAGTCCGCCGTGACATCGGCCACCGCCTCAATCTCAGGATCAGGGCACACCAGCATCGTCAAGGTCGAGCGTGTGCCGGGTGCGGCGTGCTGCACATCCACCACGGCAGCGCGGCCCTCCAGCACCGTCGGGAAGCCTACGAGTTGCCGCTGTGCTACCGCCCCGGCATCCAGCGCGATCAGGTGGAAGCGTACGCGTTCCGGGGTAAACACCGTGAGCGCCGGCCAGCCCTCAGCCGTCGTCCAGGTGTGCGTGCAGGGGCGCAGGTAGAAGCGCGAGGTATACTGATGCACGCTCTCGGCGCTGATGTCATCGCGCAGTATGATCGCTCGCCCGCCAGCCAGTATGGCGCTAGTGCGTTGTACGCGCGTCACGTCATAAGCCGGTTGGTAGCAGATCGCGCTTTCGGTGGCCAGTAGCGCGGTCTCCTGCAGCTCGGCCCAGGCGGTCACCGCGCCATGCGCCTTGCGGCTGGGGACATATCCCTCCTCATTATCGATGAGCACGCAGGAGTGTGCGCCCAGCGCGCCTTCGCTCCAGTCGAGTTCTTCCGTCCTGCCAAGGCGGGTGACGGTCTGCTGGCAGCCGGGAAAGCGGAATACCTCGTGGGAGACGGGATGCCCATCGACGATTAGCGGCGTCCCGTTGGCCGTAATCACCGGTTGATTCGGATTGCAGTGCGGGCGACCCACATTCTGGCCGGCGCCGTGCTCATCCACCATCTGCATGACGGCGACCTGTTCATCGGGGCTGACATACATGGCGCCGACCAAGGCAGCGGCCGCGTAGAGCTCGCGCGGTAGGCTGTCGAAGAAGCCTTCCTTGTAGGTGTTCAGCATGTGCAGGTCACGCATCAAGCGGTAGCCCAACATGATGGATACCGCCACCGGGAAGGTCATGGTGGCGAGCATGAACAGGAGATCGCCGGCATCTGCCGCATCTGGAAGCGTGAAAGCGCCTATGCGGCCAACGGGTTGATGGTTAACGCCACCAGCAGGGTCATGACGCGTCTTGCCCTTGAAGGCGTGGTGCACTTCTCCTGGGCGACGCCGAGCATGTAGACACCGTCGCCGGTGAAGGCCGCCCGGTGTTCGGCGGCGACATCGTCTTTGCGCTGTTTGCGCTCGGAGGTGATCGGGGTGAGGCCTTACTCCAGCGCAAAGTACGCTAGCCGCACCTTGAAATCGGCGCTCATTTTATTAAACAACACCGGGGCCAGGATCGAATGGCCCCGGTGTTCAGTCAAAAAACAGACCCGTTGCCCGGAGGTCTGGGGGTTTGGTACCATTGCGGGAAAGGCGGTCGAGACTCTCCACGGTCAAGGTGACCTGCTGCTGGAGCAATTCGGCGACAGTACTCAAAGACCTATCGTAGTACAGACCAGCCGGCTAAATCAGCACCCGCCCACTGGACGGTTTGAGGCGAAGCTTCGCTAGTAGGCTACGCCAGTAATACTAAAAAAGTTGTACTCGGTAATCTTGTCGGATATCGGTTCGCCGTCTTGGGTGAACAGGCACTTGTCTTTGCGATAGAGTTCGAAGTGCTGGTTGCCGACCTGGAAGGGCACCTGGGTCTGCTGGATGCCTTTTTTCACCCGGATGCAGGTTTTGGTCGTGCCGCTGGTGACGCGCAGTTCGGCGGGGGCGGTCAACATGGTGGTGAGGTAGATGACGTCCTGCACATTGCCATGGCGCGCCGTTACCGGGCGTGCGTTATCCGGTGTGACCGTGTCTTTCGGGTGCGAACGGTAGATGTAGACGAGGGTATCTTTGGTAATCTTTGGCTGTTTGCCGGTTTTATACCAATCGATGTAGTACTTGCTCAACTCAAGATAGCCCGTATGGTCATAGCGGAAGGGGTGGAGCAACCCTGTGATGTTTTTCTTGATATCGTATTCCGAGATCGGGCAGATATAGCTCTCATTGAAGTCATTCCAGGTGACGATTTCCACCCATTCTGGCTGCGTCTTGATGATGGACAACCACTGGCGTTCGGTCCCCTGGCCGCCTTCCGTTTCGAAATAGCGCCAGCCGCCCCAGTAAAACGGGGTGAAACTGGCCATGCTGATCTTCTTGTGTGCATGCATCACTTTCGTGTATGCGGCGTTACACGTGGTCAACTGCACATCGGTGCCGGCGCCGCCGAAATAGAACATGCCGTCCACGGTATCCGACCATTGTTGCAGATGCCCGGCGATCACCGACTCATCGGGCAGTTCGGTGATCTTCGGGTGCGGGAAAAAGTGCGGCACGAAGCAGACATCAATACCTTCCGCGCGCAGCGGTTTGAGAAAATCTTCCTTCCAATTCAGTGACGGCCCGCCAGCGAAGGTGGAGACCACCGGGCGCCCCTTGTAGTGGAAATAACAGGGGTCATTGGCATAGGTGCGCACGATTTCCTGCAAGTACTCGTTTCGCAATGTAGCCATGTCCAGCGAGAAGAAGAGCTTGAAGTCGACGCCGGTGCCCAGATCCCTCGCCGCTTGAAAGATCGTCTTGGTGCGGAGTACGTAAGACGGATTGTTGGTCCAGGCCCCGACATTCAAGACAAACCCGTCAATGCCCGCGTCCTGCGCCGCGCGCAGCTCGCGCTTATATCCGTCCAGGCTATCGCCGTAGATGGCAAAACAGACCATATAATGCGCGAACACATAATGCTGATCATCCTTCGCCCGCGCGGGCGAACACCCGAACAGCATCCCCACCAGCACCGCCGTCAGCGGCAACCACGCCTTTGCTCTCTTATATAGCTGCGAAAGCCATGTCATGCTAATCTCCTCGAAATCTCGTGCTACCGGTATGTGTTATCCCAAAACCGGTTACTGATCGATAGTGGCAGGGTACCCCCCGCCACGCCGGGCGCATTGACGGTGTGCGTCTGTGTTTCAGCAACAGACGCACACCGTCATATTACAAGCGATTGCTACTCCACCGGGTCCAACCGGAAGATGCGGCTTTCCGACAACAGGAGATCCAGCGGGATGCCGGTGGTCGCTAACTGATCACGCGTCAACACCTGGTCGTAGCCTTGCGAGAGGAGCGGCGTCAGGTCGCGGACACGGTATTTGGCCGCGGACAGTTGCGCGAGCGTCATCGCGCCGCGTGTCCGAGGAGCAGTCTTTTGCTTCTCGGCATCGCCATAGACGCCCGTCCACCCGGTGCACTCATTCCGGGCAACGGCCCACAGCGTACCGCCATTTTTCATCATGAACCCTTTGAAGTCTGCTGGCGAGAGGGCATAAGGTTGCGGCGCCGTTGTTGTGGGCGTTACCGTCTGGGGAGCGGCCCACTTGGCGATATCCGTCAACGCCTCACGCCAGTTGTACCAGTCCGGGGTGCCCCAGAGGCACAAGACCTGCCCCTGGCCCACCGGGAACAGCGTTGCGGCAGGGCCGCCATCGGACCAGTTGGCCACGGTCTTGCCGCCAGCTACGGATTTGGCATGGTAGCGTCCATAGATGAAATACGGCAACATGTGCGACCAATCGCCCCATGTGTCACGGTTATACATGCTGTAGGGCCCGAGGCGAAAGACGAGTTTGCGGTCTGCCGCAAAGACGGAGGCGTCGACCGGTGTGCCCAGCGCGGTTTGTCCTGGCTCGCCCAATGATTGCTCACCCGGCGTGCCTTTCCCGGTGATTTCCCAGGGACGATATGGCGTATAGACACCGGGTTGGCGATATTCGGGGCTCATCGTCCATTTCACTGTGGGCGCCGGCAAACCGAGCAGGCGCCGTAAGGCATGATCGCCATCTGCCGGGTCGGTGGTATACATCCCGCTGGTTGGCGCCAGCACCAGCTTGCCGCCGTGCTTCACGTAGGCCACCAGCCGCTCCATCATGTCTTGCGGAATGATACGCGCCGTGGGATCGATGATCACGCAGGGCAATGCCGCCAGCTCCTCCGCCGTGGCATCGTCTTGCAGCAACTGGTGCGACACGAGGCAGGCCCGGTCTGCCGGCATTTTGTAGTCATCCAGGCGGAACCAATGGAAGGAACGCACCCCGTAGCGGATGCTCGCCTGGGAATAGAGTAATCCCAGGAGCGGCTTCGGTCCGGTCCCGGTCGCATGAATCGGTGTGGCCGTCCCCAGGTCACCCTGGAAGAGCGCGAGCCAACCCGCCAGTGACTGCGTACCGGTCTTTCGCCGCTCGTCACCGCTGTCTTCCCAACGCCAACCCGGCGTCCAGAAGTGCTGCACGTTCAGATTGCCCTGCGCCAGCAGGTTGGTCATCGACATCGCCGTGTAGTACGGCGTGTAGAATGACATCAGGATGCTTTCCGAGCGCTTCGGGTACGGGAAGGGCGTCCGATACCCCTCAAGGGAGCCTTCGCTACCTCCCGCACAGACAAACATCTTGTGGTCTTTGTACAACTGCGGGTCCGCCTGCACACCGTGTGTGCCGACGGGACGCAGATCGTCATACCTGCGTATGGTACCGTCCACCAGCTTGGTGAAGTAGCTTTCCTGGCTCCACTGGCGGAAATCGAGAAAGTCACGCCATTCCGGGCGGGGGTCAGGCCGGTCGATGGTGGCGAGACCAAGGAAGAGGTCGGTGCGCGGCAAGGGCACCTCATTCCATGACTGGTACGTTTTTTTCCAGCGTGTGTTCAGGTCATCCAGGGTAAAGCCGCGGACATCGCGCAAGTAGGCGCGGAAGCCAAATTTCGCCGATTCGGAGTAATCCACATACTGCCCTTGCCAGGGATGGTCTGCCCAGATATGATCGAAGAAGATCGAGAGTGAGCTGTAGGCCGCGAGCGTGGGGTTGTTGCGGTAGCGCAAGGCCAGTTGCGTGAGATACGCGCCATACTCGCGGTATAACACTGCGGAGGAGGGGCTCTTCAGCACATCATTACCGGCGCCACCACGCCACAGTCCGTTCACCATGCCTTCCTCATCCGCCTGCGATTCTTCCAACATCCACGTCGGCACGTAGGAAGAG
The DNA here is from genome assembly GCA_036504255.1 of Armatimonadota bacterium. GTDB lineage: Bacteria > Armatimonadota > Hebobacteria > CAIYQO01 > CAIYQO01 > DASXVL01. The sequence goes on from DASXVL010000509.1 coordinate 11,517, forward strand.
TCGAGGTTGATCATCGCGTGCATACCGTGTTTGGCAATGACGTCCATGCGCGCGTCGAGTTGCTCCCACCAATAGACACCGGGCATCGGTTCGATCTCGCCCCACTTCGGGAAGAGCTCAATGGTATTGACGTTTTGTTTCTGCACGTCAACCAACCACGCCTCGAACTTGGCCATGTCGGTATTCTCGGTGTAGCGCGGCCCCCACTCGCCGCAGGACAACAAATGATGCCCATTTTCGAAAAGGTCGGCGTACCGCAGCACCTGTTCACGCTTGGTCCATGGTGTGACGGTCGGCAGACTTTGCTGGCCGACGAGGGCTGTCAGGCGGTAGAGTTCCGTGTTCTCCGCCATCAGCCTGACGGCCAGTTGCTGCATCGGCATCTCGGCGGTCAGCGGCAACGGAATGGTCACATCCTGATACGCTGCCGTGCCCTGCCAGACCACAGGATAGCTCTCTTCGCTTCCGATATCACCGCTGGGATAGCGTGAGCGTTTGAGCTTGATCACGGCTGCAGCCAGAGCCGCGCCGACAGGTCGCCACGCGCGCACGACACAGGTCGTCACTTCACCGGGCGCATAAATATTCTCCTCACGCTGTGGGTTCAGCACCAGCAGCGTACCGAGCGGGCGGACGTCCGGGCGTAACACGGGCGGCTGCGCTTCACTGCCGCGGATGACTTTCACGCGCGTTTCGACTGTGCGTAACGGTTGCCGCGCTTCCTTGATTTTGAAGGTCACCCAGTACTGCCCGCGCGCGGTCAACGGCATGTCCAGCCGTTGGATACGGGCGGCCACACCGGCGTCGTACTGCGACAACGTCCACTGCCCCTGCGCCACCGGACCACCGAAATAGGAGGATCGCGCTTGCCAGACAATCGTGTAATCACCTTTGGCTTGCAATAAATCGCCGGCAGTGACAAACGGGTGGTGCGCGAAGGGCATCTCGCCAAACAGATACCGTTGGCCCAGGTCACACTGCCAATATTGCGTGCTATTCTCGCGCACGATCGCATCGGCGCAGACCTCGCCCAGTTCTATCTGCTGTGCTTTCGGCAAGTACTGATTGCTCTTGCCTACGAGGAATTCCACGCCCTCAAAACGAAGCGGCGCTACGGGGAGGTGATGCTGCAATCCGCCTTCGACCAGGATCATCGTTTCGTCCAGGCGTCCCAATTCGCCACCCCGTAAACGTGGACATTCAATATAGTTCCATGCCCCGGGAATGGACGACGACCCGTACTGGGCGTAGCTGTACCCGATGCCCTCAGCATCGCGCAGCAGGAAGCGCATGGCCAGATATTCCGGCCAAAAGCGACTCGCGGTATACAGCCAGAGCCCTACGCGTCGGGCGTTCGCGGGCATGATGACCGGCTTCTTCAGTTTCAGGATCACGCGCCGGTCGGTATCCGTGCGTTCAAAGGCCAAACGCACCCCCGTTCCCATTTCCCCGAGCGTGAGGGTGGGCGCTTGACCGCTGCTGGCGGTGCTGCTCCATGCCGCCGGATCGGACGGGACCGACAAGGTGACGAACGGGACCTCCGTGGCCTTGGCGCCCGCGTACGCCATCACGCTGGCCAACAGCGTGAAGACCAGAACTGCCAGCAACCGCAAAGTAGTTCTTCCAACCGAAAAACTGATCGTTTGTAATGACTTCATCAGCTCTCTCCTACTTGATTGGTTCTATTTTGAAAATTTTCATTTGTAAGTCGTTATACTCACCGGCGGCAAATCCGTCCGCCAACTGCGCTGGGGTGAACGTGCCAACCTCGGTGCTGTTCATCATCTCGGTCACGCGATAGTTTCCGGTGGGTAACTGTTGCAAGAAGCGCACTTTCCCTGTCCAGGTTTTCGGCCCAGTATACATCATCCCTCCGGAACCACGATGCGTGGTGGCCAGGTACCACGTCCCGCCACGACGCAGTACGTGCAGTTGCATGTAACGATCATCAGTGTCGGCCAGTCGCGTCGTGACGCCCGTCCACCGCATGACCGCCGGTAGGATCGTTTCCCACTGCGCAAGGTTGAGTGCAGTACGGAGTATCAGCACCTGGCCGTTACCCACCTGATAGCAATCATGGGGGAACGGCATATCGGGACGTTGCGTTCCCGCGGCGAAGAAATCAATGCCCAGGTTGCTCAACAATGCATGGGTTGTGACGGCATCGGGGGACTCTAATCGGTACTGTCCGGCGCTCACCGGCATCACCAGCGTTCCCCCACGCTGCACGAAACGCAGCAGAAAGGCCGATTGCTCCGCGTCGATGACACTACCCCCCGCAAAGATCACCTTGACGCCATCAAGAGAATCCGGCCGACCGCCAGATGAAACAACACGCGGGTTATAATGCGCAAATGCATAGATCGCACAGTGCATGGGCCGAATCGGATCTTCATACCCGGCGCCGATCTCACGGCCTTGCCGCAATTCGAGAATCCCCACGGCGTCATGCTGTTTGTCGGCGTCGCTGAGTTCGCGCATCATGGGGGCATAAGTCACGACCTTATCCAAGCCGGTACTATGACCGGGTTGCGTGGCCGCATCATACTTGAAGGGCGTCGCGCCGGACAGG
>DASXVL010000510.1:0-2900 GCA_036504255.1 Armatimonadota bacterium
TGTGGCGCGCTTGTTGCGCCTACCGACCCGTGCGGCGAGAGCGACGAGGCGTTCCCAAATTGGCATCCGGCTCCCTCACGCCGCACGGATACGGTCGCACCACAGGCACGCCACAGCGGGCGCGCGCTACGGAAGAGCCGCCCTACCAGAGGGGACAGATATTTCAGTCGTCCTTCTAGGACTACAATACCCTGGGAATCCTGCAAGCCCGAAGGGCTAAGAGTACTACTGCCCAGCCACCCTGGGCTGATGAATTCTCGCCCTTCGGGCGGGACACTGGGCCGACTACTGCAAGGCAATCCCGTACTTTGCGCTCAAGTACTTTTCGACGCTCTTGCACTCATCGTCCGACAGGCCGCGATCAAACCAGATCAGTTCGGCGATGTCACCGCCAAAACTGCGTGTGGCATCGAGGACTTTTGACTGCATACCGATGCTCACCGGGCCGCCGCCACCTTTTTCCGGCATGCCGGCGTTACGCAGCGGTTTGGCGGCGATGTCTTCCGCGCCGAGTTTGGGGATAAAGCGCGCGCTCGTTTCGCGTACCTTTTGGCCATTCAAACGCAGGATACAGGAGGCGCCGAAGCGGATAATGCCGGTATAGATCACCGCCGCGTCTGCCGACTGGTGCTCGACGGATGCCGCGCCGCCCTGGGCAGTCTCGGCCAACGGCACCGCCCACACTCCCAATTTTTTCCGGTCGTACTGGAAGCTGTAGTAGCCGCGTGGCGCCCAGCCAAAGCTCAACACGGTGGGTATGTTCTTTTCCACGGTGCTCTTCATGACGGCGAGCAGCGTGATGCCGCCGGTCGGGGCGAACAGATAGCGCTCCCCCAGCGTCAGGTTGTCATTCTCCCCATCAAAACGCAGGGCGGGTTTGCCATTGATCGCATCCGGCACACAGTGCGGTTGTTCAATGCCTACGGCACGCGCGTCGTTGCCGGCCCCGGATTGATCCGCCCACTTGCTGACGGCGTGTTGCGCATCGGCCGTCACCCCGGCGTCCGCCTTCAGCCAGAGCTTCATGCCGGTGACGCCGTCAATGGCGGTCGCCGGTTGTGCCGCAGGTTTCGCGTCCTGGGCATGGCTGATGTTGCCGCAGAGCAGCAGCACGAGGGGGAGCGTACAGAGCAGGTATCTTAGTACCTTCATGAGTGTGTTCTCCTTTCCGATCAATAGTTATTGGGGCGGGATGTTGAAGACATCCCCGATCGTGCACAGATCGCCGCGCCCCGCGGCTTCCACGATGGGACGGTGTGAGCGAAAGACGCCCAGACGGCGTTGCTGCCGTGTGACCGCTAAATATAGTTCCGCATCCCATAACGGTTTGTCAAGGGTCGTGATGGCGAGCGCGGCGTTCGCAATGGGATAGACCGGCGTACGCTTGCCAAATTCATTGGGCGCCAGCGTCCCCGGATTATAGATCAGCCACTTGGAGAACCCCGCGGGGCACTCGCGTTGCGCCAGCACCTTCTCGCCTAACGACACGGTGACGGTCGCAGGTTGTGTCAGGAAGGAGACGACGCCGACATAATCGGTGGGTGGGGTGGAAATCCAGGCAAAGGTCGGCATCGGTTTCCGTCCGGGCGGCAGTTGCATGCCATTAACCAACTGGGGATGATGAAAGACGAGCAAGGTGTCTTTGGTAATCGGCGGCTGCTTGCCGGTGTGGAACCATTGCGCATAGAAGGTGGTCAAGTCATAATACGCGAAACCGTGATTGGTTTCCGGCATGACGGCCATGTCCTCCGTGAGATCATTCCACGTCTGCAGAAAGACCCCCGGCGCCTGGTGCGCAATCGCCTGTTCCCAGGCCTGGGTGAATGCGGTCATGCCGAGTTTTTCCCGCACATTGGGCATAAAGGTCTTCGGCCAGCTACGCGATTGCTGGAACGCCGGAGAGACCGGCTGCCAGTAATCCACGCCCGTGACCTGCGCCGTCTGCCATTCCAGGTCACGCAGGGAGCTCTCTTCACCATAGCCGACATGGGCGTGCCAGTTAGTGAAGCCGGAGGCATGCTGCGCCCACGCGGGATCTTTCGGATACCCGTACGTGATCAAGTAGACGTTGTCGATGCCGCCGAGTACACTCAACACCTTGGTATCGAACTCGGCGAATGGCATGCTGGGAAACATCAGTACCACGCGCTTCCCATGGAAGCGCAGCCATGCCGCATCGTAATTGTCCTTGAGTAGCCGCAAGGCGTTCGCCAGTTTCGTCACATTCGCCTCGGTCAGGTTACCTTCCCAGATGTCAGGCGCCAGATAGAAATCGCCGCGTTCGCAGGCAACTTGATAGTAGGCTTTGATGGTATTGGCAAACTGACTGGCGGGCAGGTGGCTCGCGGAGAGTAACAGGGTAAAGGCATCGATGCCGCAGTTTTTGGCATAGGCGATATCCTGGCGCGCCGCGTCGTAGGGGTGGCGATAATTCACCAGGTACTCATCGATATGGTGCGCCATGACGCCGTTCACGGTGGACGGCGCAGCGGCGAACATCCCTTCTCCGGCGCCATGCTCGGCCCCGATGGACATCTGATGCATAAAATGCGCGACGACCAGCGGCTTTTGCACGGTCGCACGCGGTGTCGCGGCGAGCAGGCGTAGCGGGAGCAGGAGGCTAATGCCGATAAGCATTAGCCGCATAAGGTTCTGGTAGTAGTATTGCCGCATTATCCGGTCCTTTCTCTCTGACCGCGTGTTGCGCCCGTAAGCAAACACTTTTGGGCTGTTGTTTCCTGGCTGGGATTGCCCAATGCCATTCAAATAAGCTCTGTCGGTTGGGTGATTCAATGTCTGGCTCGCCTGACCGACAGAGTGGCCCCTGGTCTTCGTGCCCGTAGCGCGCGCCCGCTGTGGCGCGCCTGTCTTGCCTGCCGCTCCGTGCGGCGAAAGCGCCT
>DASXVL010000511.1:0-6727 GCA_036504255.1 Armatimonadota bacterium
TCGCCGAATGTGTCCAATCGATTTTGACGTACACTTGCCTGCCTCCGCAAAAACATATGTTCTATACACAAGTATACCAGGTTGGACTACATCGCGGCATCCGTATGATATGGTGGAATATTGGGGATCAACCAATGGGGGGATCTGGATATCGCATAACAGCTATTGGGCGCTGGTAACCGATAGTCATACTATTATTTCGTGTGATGCGCACGACGCCTACCCTGAAAAATACCCTGCACTTACGGATGAGAAGTTTATTCACCAAGCATTTGTTGTCACCTCACCACAACCACAAGGCCTAGACGGCTATTGTACGCAATTGCCTTATCTTGGCATATACCAGCCGGGAATGGATTTATTTCGCAATAATAGGCTGTATTTGCATGACAAGATAGAAACGGCAGAAAGCGTAACGTATACATATGAGATGCCAGCGCCACTTAGTTATCGTCGATATGTCTTAACATATGATAAAGTTGGTAATCTACTAAAGCTTGATTATATCAAAGGATCTCTTACATATAATTATACGTTTAGTGATTATAAGCGAATCTCACCGGATTTAGTTGTACCTGGTCGGATTGAATATCAATTTACTTCGGCCTTTTGTGAAGGAAATAAACCGGGAGGGAAGCTATATACTTGGATAGATATGCATGATGTCTATACTGCGGATTTATTGGAAACATGCCCATTAGATGCAAAGCTATTTCGCGTAGATTTTCCGCCAAATGGTACACAGATTCATGATACGCGCTATGATGTGGACTACCCCTATGTTAACTACAGCATCCCTTTTGAGCAAGTTAGTAAACAGAAAGCGAAATAATCAAAGACGGGCAGTTCTGCTATAAGCATAAGCCAGCATGTCCGATCGCTGGAGCACGATACACGCTACCGGTCTCGCCCTGTGCGGAGTGCCCGGTAGGCAATGAGAGCTACTGACACGCGGAGCACGCCTCGCGTAAGGCGGGCTATCCCCAAAATGGTCACAGAGGACAGTGAGCTCAAGCAATCCCCGGAAGCTTGACACCGGTCAGGCAAGCTCCTACACTAGAACCCTGGTGCAGTAGCAGTCAGATTCCACGGAGGTCAGTTGGCGTTGCCCATCCCGTTATCCATCCTTGCGCTCCTCTCACATCGGGGCTATCCCCGCTTCGCCACGTCATGTTGTACCCTGCCGCATCCCGGAGGTGTCCATGCTCATCCTTTTTCTGCTTGTCGTCGCCATCTTGTTGATTTATCTGTTTACCAAGATTGCCCACCTCTCCGAACGTCTTAACGCCGTCGAAAATCAGCTTTTTTCGCCACAACGAGAAAACGTGAGGGCGCAGCAGCAGGCAAGCCCGCAGCCGGAGTCCTTCACTGCACCGCCTGCCGCCACACGCCCGCTGGAGAAGCCTCCGGTTACGGTACGCACGCCCGCTCCGCACGTTGTCCCACAACAAACGGTCAGCAATTATACCGAAGCGCCGGTGAATCCGCTGGTGCCGCCACCCCCGCCAACACCGGAGAGTGGTACGCTTACCGCCTTCCGTACGAAAATCGAGAAAGACATGGAGGCCTACGCGGCCATCTCGACGGTGCCGGAGCGTGCACCGATCACGCCGCCCTCGCGTACGCGGGAGGAGTGGGAGGTCCTCATCGGCGGCAACCTCTTTAACCGCATCGGCGCGGTGGCGCTGGTGATTGCCGTCGCGCTCTTTTTGAAATACGCCTATGACAGTGGCTGGATTCATCCCAATCCGACGGTTCGTGTGTGCATGGGCGCGCTGGCGGGGATGGCCCTACTCTGGGGTGGGGCCTGGTCAAATCGCAAAGCGCTGCCGATCTTTGCGCAGGGGCTTGTCGGCGCGGGCATCGGCACGCTCTACCTGTCCGTGTACGCGGCGTACGGCTTCTTTCAACTGGTTCCGCTGTCCATCGCGCTCTGGGGCATGTTCGTCGTGACGCTCGTCGCCTTCTGGCAAGCGTTAAAGTACGATGCCATGGTGATTGCGATTCTCGGCTGGATCGGCGGGGTGCTGACGCCGTTGCTGCTGCGCTCGGATATGGCGTTCACCCATGGCGGCGTGAACTTCTTCACTTACCTTATTTTCCTCAACGCCGGTTTGTTGGCGCTGCAGTGGAAGAAACGCGCCTGGGTTGCCCTGGAGCCATTGACGCTCATCGGGAGCTATTGTCTCTACTTTTATTGGTTCGCCGCACACGCGCCCATCAAGACGCTCCTTCCGCTGCCGTTTGTGCTGCTCTACTGGGCCATGTTTCTCGCCATCGACCTTGAGCGCGGGGTGAGCCGGAAGGACCGTGTTACGAAAGTGGCGCGGCTCGCGCTCTTTGCCCTCAATGCGCTCGGGTTCGGCGTCGCCGCCTATCTGTTGTTTGACCCCCGGCATCATGCCTTGCTGGTGCCGTTCTTCTTCACGGTGGCGGTCGGGTATGCGTCGGTTGGCCTGTTGCTGGCCAGTTATAAGCCGCGTGCACTGTTGGCGGTGATGCGCTACCTGCTGGCCGGGGTCGCTTTTCTCGTGTTGGCGACCTGGGAACAGTTCCATGGCTTTACCCTCGTCATCGTCTGGACAATCGAGGCCCTGGCGCTGCTCTGGTGCGGCTTACATTGGCAACGGTCGTACATCTGGCGCGCGGCCTTGTCCATCATGACCGCCGCCTTCGTCAGGCTGTTATTGACTGATGGCGCGTTGGCCTATGTACCGCTCAACCAGTACATTCCCGTGCTGAACCTGCGTTTCTTGGCCTTCCTGGTGCTGGCGCTGGTATGCGCCGCGAGCGCGCTGCTCTGCCAGCGGAAGTCGGATCGCGTTGACGAATCCGTGCCGATGGCCTTGCACTACGGGTGGACGATGCTGCTCTTTACCCTCATGACCACGGAGATCAATGATACCTTCCGCCGTTATTGGTCGAGTAACACCGCGGCCGGAGCGCACCCCTATGTTGCTGCGCGGTACATGATTATGGCGGTCAGTTGGACGCTGTATTCGCTCCCGCTGGTGTGGTGGGGCATGCGCAAGCGTCTGCACCCCATGGTGTACTCCGGTTTCGTTGCGTTAGGGGTAGGGGTGCTCTTTATCGCCGTTCGTGGCATCGGCTACGATCCGCTGCGCAATTTCCTGCCGATCTTGAACTTGCGCGCCATCCCTTTCCTCATGGTCATCGTCGGTTTGACGGTTCAGGCGCGCTGGCTCTACCGGCAACGCGACACGCATACGTGGATCGTGCCGCTCGTTAACTTCGTGCAAGTGATCGCCGCGTTGCTCCTCTTTGAAGTGCTGACGGTTGAGACAATAGACACCGTGCAACAGCGTGTGCTGCTTGCCGGTGCGGACGCCTCGCGGGCGTGCTGGCAATTTGCACAGATGACGTGCTTGCCGGTGGTGTGGACGCTCTATGCCACCGCGCTGCTCTATTATATGCGCTGGAGAAACAGTCCGGTGTCGCTGGTCGTCTGCGCGCTCGCTGCGCAGCTACTCGCCCTGGTGACGCTTGCGGGTACCGGCATCAGCCACTCTCCGCTCGCCTGGTATATTCCCATGGTAAATATCCGGGCGCTGCCGTTTGTGCTGGTGATGGCCGGGTTGCTCGTGCAGGCTGTGTACCTTCGGCGCATGTCTGCCGTCTTTCCCTGGCTATACAATTGGAGTCACGCCTGGAAAGTCTGTGTTGTGCTGCTGGGCGGTGAACTGCTTACCGTTGAAATCATTGATTCCTTCAGCAAATATGCGGGAACCGCCAACGGTTTGCCGGACAGCATGTCATTCATGCAGAGCATGGTCTTACCGATGATCTGGGCCGTGTATGCGCTGCCGGTCGTGTGGATCGGCTACCGCAAGCAACTATTCGGCGTGATCGCCTCGGGCTTTGCCATCATGACGCTGGCGGTGTGCGTGCTCGCGCTGGCTGGCCGCACGTTTGTCCCGACCACGGATTTTACGCTCCTCACAAACGTGCGCGCGGCCGCCTTCGTTGTCGTGCTCATCGCCTTCGGCGTGCAGTTGCATTGGCTCTGGCTGCGGCGGTGGGAGTATGCCTGGGCGCGCCCGTTGTTCGACCCTATGCGCGTGGTCATGGCGCTGCTGCTCTTCGAATTGTGCACGTTCGAAACGCTGGATTATTTTGCGCGGCTGCTGGCCATTGGGCCGATCGGCGTCACGCGTCGCCTGGCCGACCTGACACAAACGGCGCTGTCCGTGGTCTGGCTGCTCTATTCGATGTCGTTGATGGCCTTCGGTATTTGGAGGCAGTTGCGTGTGCTGCGCGTATTGGCGCTCATCGTGTTCCTGGTGTCCATCTTCAAAATCGGCATCTATTTTATCTTACTGCCCAATCGGCTCTACCAAAGCATCTCCTTTGCCGGTCTGGCGTTGACGTTGCTGCTCACCTCCTATCTCTATAACCGGTTCAAGGCCATCGTGCTCGCACCCCCGCCGGAAGAAGCGCCGCAGCCTACCTGTCCGATACCGTAATTCTGCCGCATTTTGTCGCGGTTGCGCCGTCACAACGTGCACGCAGGTGGGGAAAACCACGAAGGGTGATGGTATGAACTGGGTCTTTTGGGTGTTGCTCATCATCGGCCTCGCCATGATGACCGGTGCGCTGACTTTTGCGCAGACAGGTCCGGAGAATATCGTCCTCTGGCTGTTCGGCAGCGTGTGTCTTGTCATGGTCGTGCTGTGGGGCATCGCGCTCCTGCAGCGTGCGCGTGGCACGCTGACTCCAGCCTATGCGCCGGAATCAAACACATAGCGTGCAGCACACGCGTGCCGGGCAGTATCCGTCCATGCGTGGAATTGTCAGGCTTTGTATGATGCGAGACACGGGCGTTTGGGAATATGGGCGGTGGGAGGTACTGTCATGAACTGGCTCTTTTGGGTCTTGTTGATCCTTGGGCTCGTGTTTTTATTTGCGCCGTTCGCCGGATTGGTGGCGGTAGCAGTGAAAGCCACATTCTGGCTTATTGGCGCGCTGTTGATCATCGCGGCCATCGTATGGGCGGTCGCAACGCTCTCACGACCTACCATGCCGAGAACCATGGAACCGATGTAAGTGTCATGCGGCGGACCGCCCTGCTTGTTGGGGCGATCCACCGCAGACTTTTATCGCCCACGGCAAGACAGTTTTGCACGGGTACGGTATAATACTGCTCGTGCCATTCTCGCAAGTGCTTGCCCAAGATATCCCCATTACGCTGCTGCGCCGTTCCATTATGACGGAGCAGGTGGGGCATGCCTATCTCTTTTTCGGACCCGAGGGCATCGGGAAACGCACGACCGCGCTGGCCTTCGCCAAGGCCTTGAATTGCACCGACGAAGCGTCGCGCGCACAGGGTGACTTTTGCGACGTGTGCCGCTCCTGCCGCATGATCACGCTGGGGCAGCATCCGGATGTCCGCCTCTTTACCCCGGAGACCACCGGCGGCAAGACGGTCATTCCCATCGATGCCATCCGCACGAAGATCGGGGAGAGCTCCTCGCACCCCCTCCCATTACGCGAAGACGCACGTTTGAAACCCTTAGAGGGACGCCGCAAGGTGTACATCCTTGACCCCGCCAACCGGCCCGGGTTACAAGAGGACGCGGGCAACGCGTTGCTGCTGGTCCTCGAAGAACCACCGCCATATGTGACGATCATCCTGATCAGCTCGCGCCCCAGTGCGGTGTTGCCGACGCTCATCTCCCGCTGTAGTCCCATGCGCTTCCAATTGGCGCAGCGTGAGCCGACCTTGCAGGCGATATTATCGCTGGGCACCGCGTCGCCCGAGGAAGCCTCCGCGATCGCCGGCATGGCTGCCGGTCGCATCGGCTGGGCGCTGTCCGTTGCCGCGAATCCGCAGGCGCTGCAGGTGCGCCAGGCGTTATTCGCGGACATCGACCGCCTGCTTCCCGCTGGTCGCCCTGCGGCCTTGCGTTTGGCCGAAACGCTCCATCGCCTCGCCGCATCCACGAGCCTGTCCACCGAGGCCGAGGAAGATGATGGCAAAGCGCGTACGTCCGCCGACCGTCAAGTGCGGAAAAATCTCCCCGAGTTGCTCGATATGACGGCCTCCTGGTGGCGTGACCTGTTGGTCACCGTGCTGGGCGAACCCGATATGCGCATTAACGCGGACTTTGCCGCACAACTTGACCGGCACGCCCATCGACTCTCCAGCCAACAGTTGCGCGATGGCTTACATGCAGTGATGCAGGCCAAGCGCATGATTGAACGCAATGCCAATATTGATCTTGCCCTAGAACGCATGTGGATGGCGATGCTCCCCTAAGGGCTCGCACTTATTTCTGCGCGACCCCTAACGCCGATCTTCATTCTTACCCGAGCATCGTGCTACCGGCGCGTGACCATTTCTCCGGAAAGAGGTGCGACCATGGCACAGACGATTCTGATCGTGGATGACGAGCAATCGATCGTCGATTTGCTCCGCTATAACCTGGAAAAGGGCGGCTATGAAGTACTGACCGCCACCAACGGCGCCGATGCCGTGCATGTGGCGCATCAGCATCGCCCCGATCTTGCCGTGCTCGATATCACCATGCCAGGCATGGATGGCTTGGAAGTCTGCGGCAAATTGCGCCACGAGTTAGGCACGCCGGTGATCTTACTCACTGCGCGCGATTCCGAGATCGACAAAATCGTTGGCCTCGAAGTCGGCGCGGATGACTATGTCACCAAACCGTTCAGTCCGCGTGAACTGTTAGCGCGCGTCAAGGCCGTG
>DASXVL010000512.1:0-16306 GCA_036504255.1 Armatimonadota bacterium
TTCCAATGCTCGCGTCGTCAAGTCCGATGCTAAAGTGCTTGCGCTGAAACTCGGTGTCGATCCGACGCACGTGAACGATGTGCTCAAGTTATCGGATATTACCGGGGAAGAGATCGGTGAGGACGGTGAGCCCGACACAGCCGCCCTCACGAAGAGCATCAACGCCGTGCTCGAAACACGTCCGTTCTATAAGTCGGGCGCCACACAAGCCGCCGGCAACGAATTCGGCGGCAATCAGCAGCAGGCAGATCCGTTTGCCAAGGAGACGTTCAACCTCACCCAGATCGGGCAGATGGCCAAGACGAATCCCGGCGTCATCGGACGCATGCAGACCGCGCTGACAAAGCGCAAATAAGAAAGGGGCAGTCACATGCCGAGCGAAGTCACCAGAATCCTGGACGTTATCGTTCCGGAAGTATTCACCCCGTACACCATCCTGCGCACCATGCAGTTGAGTGCGCTGTATCAGTCGGGCATCGTCGTCAACGATCCCGCGTTCGACGCGCTGGCCAGCCAGGGCGGAAGTTCGCTCATCAATATGCCGTATTGGGCAGACTTGTCCGGTGATTCCGAGATCATGGATGATACCGGCAACGTCACTACGGCCAAAATCGGCACCGGGCAAGATATGGCTCGCAAACAGGCACGTGCGCGCGCCTGGGCGGCGAACAATCTGGCCGGCTACCTTGCCGGTGATGATCCGATGCGCGTCATTGGCGATCTGGTCGCCGGCTATTGGACGCGCGAGATGCAAACCATCTTGATCGCGCAGTTGGCTGGCGTCTTCGGCGCCGCGTCCATGGCGGGTAACGTGCTCGACATCACCGCGCTGGCCGGCAACGCGGCCAAGATCAGTTCGAGCGCGTTCATCGACGCGACGCAACTGCTCGGGGATGCCAAGGGCCAGCTGACCGGCTTTGTCATGCACTCCGCCACTGAAGCGGCGCTGGCCAAGCTGCAGCTGATTCAGTATGCCGTGACCATCGGCGAAACGGTGGTCTTGGCATCGACACCGACCGGGGCGAGCGACCGCGTGCCCTTCTTCATGGGACACCGCGTTATCGTGGACGACGGGTGCCCGGTGGACACCGAAAATGGCGTCTACACGTCGTATATCTTCGGCGAAGGTGCCTTCGCCCTGGGTAATGGGACGCCGACGGGTATCCAGCTCACCGAGACGTACCGCAACAGCCTGTCGCTCGCCGGCGAGGATGATCTCATCACGCGCAAGGTCTTCCTCTTGCACCCGCGCGGCGTGAAGTGGACGGAAACCGATGTGGCTGCCAAATACCCGACGAATACCGAGTTAAAAACGGCCACGAACTGGACGCGGGTTTACGACTCCAAGAAAATCCGCATCGTCAAATTCCTGCACAAGCTGTAATCCATTGGGGAGCGGGGTTCCCTCGCTCCCCAGGAGGGTTGACCAATGCCTTACGCCAGTCTCACACAACTCGCCGATTATCTCGGCGTCGATGTCAGCACGCTCACCAGCAATGATGCGCGTCTGCTGGAGCGCGCGACGAGCAGCGTGCGGTATCTGACCAGCAGAGCCGTGGCTATTCCTGCCGATCCGGATACCGCGACTACTGATAAAGAGATCGCCTGCCGCGACGCGGTCTGCGCACAGGTGGAATTCTGGCGCATGAATGGCGAGGCGTTGGCCTTTGAGCCGGGCGTAGCCCAGGAGACACACGGGAAAGTCCAGATTCAGTTCGCCGGGGGAGAGCGGCAACGCTACGCCCCACGGCTCATTGAGGCCCTCTCACAAGAAGGGCTGCTCTATGCCGGGAGGAACGTGCGATGATTCCACGCAGCGCATTGCGACATCGAATCACGCATACCCCCTGGGAAGGCTCGGGGGCACTCGGACCGGTGTGGGGCACGCCAACCTATGATGTGCCGGTCTACATCGAACCCGCGTTTCGCACAGTGGTGGACGCCAAGGGCAAAACCATCACAGCCACGGCGACGATGCTCGCGTTGCCGGACATGGTCATTGCTCCGGAAGACCGCATCACCTGGGTGCGTCCCATCACGGGGATCACCACGGAATACCAGGTCATCGACGCCCAGCCCATCGCGGGCAGTCACCAGGAAGTCTTGCTGACCAGCCTGGGGGGTGCGTGATGGCAAGCACGCAGCGCTTTGAATGGCATGGCGAGGCAATCTCCAAGGTGCAACGCGCGGCGGCGGCAGACGGTCTATTGGCATGGGCGGAAGACGTGCTACAAGTCGTCAACGACAACTATATCCCGCTCGATGAGGGCACACTTATGCGCTCGGGGGAAAGCGATGTGGACCGGAACGAGTTAGTGGCGTCGGCGTTCTATGACACACCCTACGCGGTCGCACAACACGAGTTACCGTTCCACCACGCGAACGGGCGCATCTGGAAATACCTGGAGCGTGGCAGTAAAGAGCGAGCGCAAGCAGGTCAAGAATATGTTGCGCAAAAGGTTCGCGCCGTGACGGGAGGCTAACATGCTGGCACTCGAATTCGCGCAATGGCTCAACGCTCAACATTTGGCCGTCCTGTCAGAGGTGAACCCAAAAGCAAACCAAATATTCATCGACGACTTGCCGGACACCGACGGACGTATCGGCATTGGAATCTATCACGCGCCGGGCTACGCATCAGACAAGCGTACAGCGCTGGACAGACCATCACTCGAAATTGTCGTGCGCGGAACGACGAATCCCGCAGTTGCGCACGACAAGGCCAAGTCAATCTATGACGCCTTGCAAGCCTTCAAGACCAGATACTTTGTTGCAGGTGGTACTGAGATCATCAGTATCACCGCCGCCCAGGGCGGGCCGGTTCGGCTCGGCAAGGACGGCACCGGACGGTTTATGTATAGCCTGAATTTCGACCTGGTGACCGTAAACCAGGCAAGGAGTTAATTATGTCTGAAACCTATGCGTTAGGTGTCAATATCATCTTCAAAGACGGTGACACGGTTATCGGCGGGCAGCGTGACGTCTCGCTGAATGTCGAGGTCGAGGAAATCGACCTGACAAGCAAAGACGACGTGGAAGCGCTCACGAATATCCTGTTTTACAAGTGCGCGCAGGGACTCCTCAAGTGGGGCGGTGACTGCAATGGCGTTGTGTGTTCCGGCACTGGCGGGCCGCTGAACCTGCTGGGAGATATCCTCGGCGGGCAGGGCGTGTTAAAGTCCGTGGAATTTGAGCTTGGGCTCACCGGGGCGAAAGCCGCCGGCGACATCCTCATCACGAAATGGGCCTTAAATGCCGGCACGAAAGAGCCGACGTACAGCACGTCGTACCGCGGCAGTGGTCCGCTGGTCTACACGCCGCCGACCGCGCCGGCAGGCTAAACGTGGTCGCCTCATGATCAACTCGGGCGGGGCCTCATACCCCCGCCCACGTACCTTTGGAGGATATTCATGGCCTATCGGCAACCGAAAGCAATCCCTGTTGACCTGGATAAGCGGCGATATTTTTTTCTCTCCATGAACTCTTACGCGGCCATTGATGACGAGCTTGGGCGTGAGGGAGCATGGGTTGAGGTGCTGGAAACGCTCTTGAGTCAGCCCGAGACAAAGACGGTCCCCATTAAGACTTTTCGCCTGATCCTGTGGGCGGGGCTGATCGATGATGATCCGGAACTGACGCTGCAGCAGGTCGGAGCCTTACTTGATTTCGCGGCGTTCGTGCGCGTCTCGCTGCAAATCAATCAAGCGCTCTCCGGTCAACTGCCCGACGCGCCGGCGACCAGTCCCGAGGGTGACGACCCAAACGCACCCGCGGGGCCAAGTGGAAATGGCGCGACGCCAAGCGCAACGCACTAGGCTCCTGGGGATGGACGGAAGCGCAATTTTATGGGGCGAGCCTGCGCACGTACTATGAAAAAGTCGATGCTGCCAACTGGTGGGCACTGATACAGAGCGGGCAGAAACCACCGAAGGAATATACGCCTGAAGAGCATCGGGCGGAAGTGGACTACATCAACGCGTATGCCGCGAAAAACGGCTACAAGGTGCTAGATTAAGAGGGTACAGGTATGGCCGGATTAAAGGTTGGGGAGCTCTACGAACTGTTTCGGCTGGAAGATCAGGCCACGCCTGCGCTCAATCAGGCGAAGGGTGGATTCCTATCGTTCGCGTCGGTGGTGACCGACAAGCTGCACCTGGTCGAGATGAGTTGGGCTGGCGTCGCGGCGGCCGCCATGAAGGCCGCGGGGGACATGGGATCCGCCAACCGCACGATTCAATTTCATACCGGAGAAACTGGGGCAAAACTCGGGGATCTCAAAAGCGATTTTCGCACACTCGCGAAAGATTCGGTCGAGGGCCTTGATACCATCGCGTCGGCCATGGATATTTTGCATCAGCGGTCGGGCCTCGTGGGTGAAACCTTACGCGAGGTCACTGACACGGCCCTGGAGGCCGGGCGGCAGATGGGCGAGGAGGGCAACCTACTCGCCGACTATGGCAGCAAGGTAGGCAATGCCTGGGAGATCTCGGGGGCAGGCATGCGCCGTGTATTCGAGATGTTCTTCGTGGCCTCGCAACGCTCGGGAGCAGGCATGAGCGGGCTCATGGGGGCGGTACAGGCCAATACGCCAGCATTGCAGGAAATGGGTTACTCGCTCCAAGAGAGCGTGGCGCTCATTGCGAATCTCGAAAAGCATGGAGCGAGCGCCGAACCGGTGTTGGTCTCCCTCAAAATGGCGTTAAATAATCTCTCGGAACTGGGTGTCGCCGACGCAGGGGGCGCGCTCAAGCATATCATCGAGCAGATCAAATCGGCCCCGGATGCGCTATCCAAGATCAGTATCGCCAAGCCGATATTCGGGGCGCGCATGGCTGCACCAGTGGTACGCGCTATTGAGATTGGCGGATTTAACACAACCGAAATGCAGGCGTACCTCGCCACGTCCGATCAAGCGATTGCCAAGGGTAAGGCTATTCGGGGACTGGGTGACGAACTCAAGCGGTCTGGCAATCAAATTGCCGTATCGTTGGCGCCCGCAGGCGCACTACTGAATTCCATCCTCAAATCGACGTTGCCGCTCGTGACCGGCATCGCCGTGGCCATGGGAACCGTCGCGGGCAGTCCGATCGGCATCGGCATTATCCGACTGGCGCTGATCTACAAGACGCTGGCCATGGCCCAGACGTTCGTGATCGGCAAGACGGCGCCACTCATCGCCGCACATATGGCCGAAGCTGAAGCCAACCACATTGCGGCGCTCTCGGCGTACGACAACGCGCAGGCCAATCTGAAGGGCATGCTGGTGAGCGAGGGTGCAACGGGTGCAGAGATTCAGCAGGCACGTGCGACTTTAATTGCCGCCGAAGCTCAACTCGCCCAGCGCGAAAGCGCTCTTGCAGCAGCAGGAGGGACAACGGCATTAACGGCGGCAAGCTGGAGGCTGACGGGTGGGCTCGGTTCGGCGATTGTGGCGTCCAGGGCACTATTCGCTTCGCTGTTCCGCTTCGTGATCCTGCCTGCGTCCGTGGGTTTGGCCGTCACATCGATCATTGATCTTGTGCAGACACTCCGCGGCGCGTACGACGACGTACTCACCGGTAAAAGCCCCATGGAGCGACTGAAGCAACTGTGGAACTCGGACAAAACCGCGACAGGGAAGATGTTCCACCTGATCTTTGGCGGCGGTGCAGACTCATCAAAGATGAGCGCAGACATTGACGCCGAAATGGCCGCCATGGAGAAGAAAATCAAAGACGCCATGAGCGGCATGGGCGGCGGCGAAAACCCGCTCGTCGATCAAGCCGCCCTTGCGATGGATCTCTGGAAAAACCAGTGGGATACCGCACGCCAGGCCTGGACGATCACGGGGGATATGGCGCGCCTGCAAGAGCAGATCAACGACGAATCCGACATGGCCGCCAAGCGCCGTTTGCAATCCCAGATGGACGCCAAGCAGGCCGAGATCGATGGTATCAAAGAAGTCGGCCGCTTGCAGCAGGAGTGGATGGACCGCATCGGGCGCGAGACGAACGACAAGAAGAAGGCGAACCTGCAAAAAGAAATGGACGTCTCTATTGCCAACCAGGAGGCGATCAACCAGAAGACAGTCAGGGACATCGAAGCCCAGGGCGAGCATATGGCCAAGCAGGCCGACAAGTTCAAGGCGATGATCAACGCGATTCTCGGGACGCGTATTTTCGGCAATGCCGCATACGCGCAGGGGTTCAATGATTTCATGACGCTCGGCGGTCCAGCCAACACTGCGGTTCCGCGCTTTGCGTTCGCCGGTCCGGGCGGCAAGGGCTTTAACTTGCCCCCGCCTCCCTCGTGGGCTGCGCAAGGCATGGGCGCGCGGCGCATACAGGTCGAGGTGATAGCCAATAGTGGCCCCATCAAGGACCTCATCACTGTGCAGGTAAACGACCAGGCTGGACGCGCGTTACAGGTCGTGCGGACGCGGAGGTAAGCTGGATGGCAGACCCTATTCATCTGAACAAGTATCTAATCCATGTCTTCCAGCAAGACGGGACATGGGTGCGTGACATCAATACGGCGAAATCCGGCTTCGGTGGCGCCGTCCTCCGCAAAACGTTTGCGATGGATCTGCAGGGAAATCTGTTCCTAGTGGCAGAATTTCCCAGCGCGGCCGGGGGGACCGTCCCGTCGATACTCTCCTTTACGGGGTCCGGGATCTTTCTTGGCGCCGTGCCTCTCGGCACGCGCACGACGTGTACGCGCTCCCACGGCACGCTCATCGATAATACCTTCTATGTCATGGCCTGGGACTACCGCGACAATCACTTGCATCTCATTGGGTATCAGATTCAGGGCGGATCACTTTGTGAGGCCTCGGATCGCGTGATCGGTGACATTACGCGGTATAACAACTACCTGGACCACCTTATGGTGCAGGCGAATGACGGCACGCTCTATCTCCAATACAGTGGGCGACAGTATGTGCCCCCTTCGACATTTTGGTTCACCTTCCATCAGTTGGATACCACCGGGCAACTGCTCCAAGAGCACCAGGTGTATGCCTCGTCATTTCCACGCTGCATTTCGTATAGCCGCGAGGAAGACTGCTTTATCATCAGCTTCTCTGATGATATCGCCTATCAAGGTGTCAGCCCCTTCTTCTTTTATGACCGGGCATTTCGTGCCTTTTACTGGGACACGGAAGGGCATCGACAATTCGGCCTGTGGGCGAGCGAGGGGAATTTAGAGCTACCGACCGTGTATTATTCGCCAGAATACGCAGCGTATCGTGATCTGGTCGTGGAGCGCAGCCACTACTACAACGCGAACTACCCCTGCGAATCAGCGATTTTACTGAATCATGTCCCCCTGGGCGAGAACACGACGGCCCCAGGGTTGCATTACAACACGCTGTTCTCGTGCGCCACGTACGGATCGAGCGTGAACGTGACCGACAAGGATTTTCTGGGCATGGCGGGACACCTCGGAGGGAATCACTGGAGCCATGACGTACAGCATACCCCGAGCTTCCTGGCGCTGGCCCTGCCTGGACTCGACCCGTGGCGATGGGCGCCTCTGTGGATGGAATGTAATCCCGCGAATGGCTATATCTACGTCGGCGAGTTCACGGAAGGGCAACCCGTCCGGCCCTCGAACACGGGCGGCGGCGATCTCCTCTCCGCGCCCATTGATGGCCGGGTGCATCATGCGCTCTATCGTGACGCAGAGGGGACGCCGCAATATACGCGGTCGTCCGTGGGGCAGGCCGACTGGCGGCCGCCGGTACCGGTGGAAACCACCGGGGAGAGCGTCACGGGATTGGTACTGACCCCCGAACGTGACGGATCGCTCACCGCGCTCTTGGAGCGGGATACCGGCGAGCGGATCACCTACCGGAGTCAGACCGGGGGGCAGACATGGGGGCAGGTGACGGCATGATACGCAGCATCATTGATCGTAGTGGCAGGAGTGAACGCCGCATCCTCGCCTACTGGAAGAGCGACACGAATGAATTGCGCGTGCAGATCGATGCGCAACCCGAAACCGTCGCGTGGCAGACAGATAATGGCCTAGTTGGCTTTGACATCGGCGTTGACGCGCGCGGGGCGCTGATTGTGACCTATATCGAGCAGGCGGACGATGCCACGATTACCGTCATACGTAGTGAGGATGGAGGCACGACATGGCAGACAGCCCAGCCCGTATAACGAACACGAATAATCGGTATTGGCTCTGTGATATGCGCCTCATCACCGGCGAGCAGACCTTGCCGGGTGACGCGACCATCGTCCAGATCGCCGAACAGATGGAAAAGCAGACGAAGTGGGGCCAGGGACTGCGCTGCCAGTTTGAGAATACCCGGTATGCCGAGCAGATGAAGGCCGTCACGCTCAAACCGAAGCTGCAGAGCGCCCTGGTTGTGCATCGGTTAGCGGACCACACCACCACGGGGAATTGGTCCGTCGAATCGACCTCCGCTGAGTACGCGGGGGTCACGGCCAAAGTGTCGTTTCTTCGCCATGTGGACGCCGTGCCGAATACCGCGAGCGCGGTCACCTCGCGCTACCTGCTGATGGAGAATCCCACCATCTTTTGGACGCTGGAGCGCAAGCAGCCGCCGGCAGGCCAGACGTATTTAGATCAGGGGTTCGCCTTCACGTTCGGTGGACATGCGGTGTTGTCATTTGGGAAGAAGCCTCCTGCCCTGCAGGAATACGATATCCTTGACGTGATATTAACGTATACTGGTTTCGATGGTAAGCCACGTACCGCCGTACGTCGTATCCGAGACGGGGAATATAATTTCTTCACCGACGAAACATTAGTCTGGCAAATCTACTGCGTCGGCGGCGACGACAAGAATGGGTATGAACTGCAGATACTCTGCTCTGCCTGGGGCAACGAGCCGTGGGTGGTGCGTGGCGCGAAAACAATGCCCATGGCGCCCTGGTCGTGCCAGTGTAATACCGGGTCGTATGCCGTCAACGTGGCGAATATCCGTTTCGAGACATCGGGGACCATGGCCACCGGCTGGTATAAAGCGCAGGGCGATTACCGGGGGCAAGAACTGCTGGCCTCTGTTTGGGGGACCGGGTACGCGCTGGATACGAGCGACCAGAAAACTTACTGGTTTGATAAGGCCTGCCGTGCCTGGGTGACGATCAATTGGGCGGACAATGGCACTGATCAATACCAGTTGATCCTCCATCTGGAGGGGGACGGCGCCCGCACCCCGCTCGTGCAGGCCTTCCAGGAATACCGCCTACCGCAGTCGACGCCGTTTACCCCTGGCGAGACCGACGTGATCGAGGTCACGTCATGGATTCGCCCGAGCAGCCCGCCGGATATCCGCATCCCTGGCGATAACGCGCCGGCGTCAGCTACGCTGGTCTTTCAGAACCATCAGAATGCCTTCATTGAATTCCTGCGCGACGCGGGGGCGGATCGCCTCACGCGTGGCCAGGTCGGGGTACTCATTGCTACCGGCTACACGAAGGAAACGATACAGGAGGACGGTACGCCGATCACCGCCGACACGACCATCGCGGAATTCGTGGGCATCGGCGCCATGCGCAGTGACCCAGACCCGCTGACCGGTGTACGGGAATACAGTATTACCGCCTACGACCCGCTCGTGTTGCTCTCGGGGACCGATCTGGAATACTACCCGGCCAATACCGGCATGCTGGGGCCGGACGCGCTCTCTTTGATGCTGCAGTGGGTCCGTGTGCCGGCGGACAAGATCATTAGAGATTTCACCTCGACTGATCGTGATGACCGGCTGGACGATCCGAAGCGCGACTATAGCGTGTTGCCCTACTTCCCGCTGCGTGGCGTCAATGCCATGGATTTCTTCCGGCAGGTGGCTGATCTCGGATACTGCGTGTACTGTTTGCCGGTACCGGTGAGCGGCCAGGAGTGGCCGGACTATGAAATCCACATCGCGCGTTATGGCCATGGAGACGCGCGCAAGGTGACGTTCGTCGATAAGCCCAGCGCGCCGGGGGAAATCAGCTTCCGGGATATCAAGGCGACGGTGGACTATTCCGGGACCATTAATAAGCTCACCGTGATCGGGCATGACGAGAATGGGCTGATCATTGAGGCGTCCCAATCCTCGCAGCAGGATACCCCCGGCCATTGGGAGTACACCGGGGAACAGCGCGCGAAAACGGTCAGCGACGACAACTTAATGACCCTGAAGGCCGTGCAAAAGAAACTCGCCTGTCTCTGGGCGCGCAACTATAAACGTCCGTCCATGCTCGTGACGATTACCACGCATGATCCGTATGGGGCGCTCCTCTTCCCGGAAGACCGTGTCGGCATCTTGCAGCGCGGCAACATGGCCAGCGGCTACGTGGATGCTGTGCTGGACTATTGCGTCAAGCAGGTGTCGGCCAAGCATGGCGAAACACAGAACGAGTACACCGTCGAGCTCTGCGTGATCCATCACATCGATTGACCAGCGCCAAGGTTGTGGTACAATGGGAGCATCACGTACGGCGAAAGGATCATGGCATGCGAACATTCTGGCGAGAGGCGCTCTTGCGCAGTATGGGTGGTATCGGGATCGGGATTGGCCTCGGGGTTGTCCTGCTCCTGGGATGGCATAGTCTACGCGCCACCCCGGCGCTGGCCGGCCCGGAAGTCGTTATCGAGGATGAGCAAGTACCTGAATCGCAAATCCATCGCTACAAGCCAATCACGGTCGACCCCAAGACGATTGTGGTGCGTCCAAACGGATTGAATGTTTGTGGTCCCATCAATATCGTAGGTCCAATGGGGCAGGTCTGCTTGGCGTTAGATGGAGACAGCATCACCATGTACGATGATCATGGTCAGCCACGATTAGCCTTAACGCTCACCCTCCATGAAGCGCAGGTGCAGCGATGGGATGATTATGGGCGCGCAAAGTTGCTTTACACCTCGTTTTTTCGGGAAAATAAGGTCGCGAAATAGTATCATGGCACACGATTTGATTGGCGTATTGACGGAGGCGGTGGAACAGGCAGTGGAGAAAGCCACCGGTGGCCGGACAGGTGTTGCGGACCAAGGGAACGCCCCGCAGTTTACGCGACCCACGGCCACGAAAGACGCGGCGCCCGCACCGGGTGATACCACGCCGGCCACGAATACCGGCGGTGTCTTTCGCCTCGACATTTCCCGCCTCGATGGGCCGGACGTTCTGGGGTAAGATCCCCGTATAACTCAATAGTATGAATGGCTAACAAGGCCCCGGTGCTCGTCACCGTGGGCCTTGTTTTGCGTAGGAGCAGAGATATGGCGACGAAATTTTTCAATGAGTCGACCGAGCGCTTTGTCGGGGGGGACACCCTACCCGCGGAATCCCTCAATACCCTTCAAGATGAATTGCAGGCGGAATTCGAGAAGCGCGACAGCCTGGCGGCCGAGTTTTATGACGCCCCTGTGCTCTTTCTCGACCAAGCGCAGAGCAAAGTGGACGCCACGCTCGATCTGCTCTGGTACGGACCGCGCTTTGCCGGTACGGGGGCGTGGTTCTTTACCACGGCACTCGCCGCCGGCACGTACCATCTGCTGCTGCATATCCCATCAGACGCGGCCGCCACGTTTACGCTGTCGCTCGTAGTAGACAACACGGCGCTCGATTTCGGCACGGTGGAGTGGGATGGGATCAGCGCGCTGGCGAATGTCAATTTTACCGCCTACGCGAAGGGGCCCATCGGAGAAAGCGGCGGCGGTACCGGCCCGAAGGGCGACCAAGGCGATCCCGGCGAGGATGGGGCGCCGGGGCTCCCCGGTGCAGTTGGCCTGGCGACGGCCGTCGCCATGGGCGAATGGTCCGGCGCGGGTATCGAGTACGCCAAGGATAACCTGGTCATCGCAGGCGGCCTCTGGTATATTGCCCTTGACGCGCATACCTCCACGGTGCTGAACGGCCCCGGCATGGCCGGAGGTGCAACCATATGGGCGGTCTGGCCGGCGCAAGGCTTGCAGGGGCCGAAAGGCGATACTGGCGAGCCGGGAGCGGCCGGTGAACAGGGCATCCCCGGCGAGCAAGGACTACCGGGCGAGCGGGGAAGTCAGGGGCCGACCGGACCTCCCGGTGCGGACGGTATTACGAATTTGGACATGGGTTTACTGTAAGGGGAACGGCTATGTACGGAAACACGATTATGACCATCCTGCCGAACGCGGGGGTTCCAGGCATTGAAGGATTGTACGCCATCGCGGGCAAGGTCGGGACATACAACACCCTCCAGCAGATCGGGGGGACATATTACCTCTATCCATCTGACGAGACGTGCGAATCCGTCTGGATCAGCGAGACGTTGGGCGACACGGCAAACGGCTACAAACTCGCCGAGCCCTGGATGGGCTGGGGCGGCAATTACGTCGGGCAGGGGACGAGGGCCGGGCACACGTTGACCGTGCTGGATTATCCGCTGTTCGACCGCTATGACGTAACGGCGACTGATCCCTCGTATGAACGATTTACCGGGGCGTACACGAGGCAGAATGGGTTACAAAACGACCTGCCCTATTTCGCGTCAGCAAGCGGAAAGATCCTTGTTGCTAATGCCGGTGGCGCGCCGTGGGAATTGCGTGATGTGGTCGGCACGACCATCGGCCTGCAAGATGGTGGGTGTGGCGACGCGCGTCTCGTCTCCCCGGCGACCACCTACGTGGACACTTCCACCTACAACCCAGTTGCTACGGCGGTATATAACTTAGGCCTGGACGCAGAGGACTACCCGGCACTGACACAGTCCCTGTGCTACCCCACGCTGTACCTAGAACAGGCATCGCATTTGGAGCAGCAGGTGCTCGATCTTGGCGCGGCGGGTGTGACACAAGTCAAACACGCTCTCGCGAGCGGAGAGAACTGGGTGACCGTGAGTTGGCGCGCGACTCCAGAGGTGGACATTCCATTGGACGTTCCGTCCGACTGGAATATCATGGGCCGTATCATGCCGTTAGCTCTGGGGGCAAATACGCCATCGCGCCCTATTCCTACATTACGTATCTATGGGGCGGGTGACGCGTTGCTCGCGGAACTGTCGCCTCCGCAGTATGGCTCGTCAACCCTCCGTGGGTATGATGCTGGAGAACACGGGAGCGCTCCCCTCTATTATGAACCACGGCTCACACGGACGCCTGTGGGTTTTATCGGGGGGCATCCGGGGTCGGTGACGTTTCCCAGCCATCCGACATGCGATTTTGATGTGTCCTCATTACCGCTCATTACGATTACAAAAGTCGAGTTGACGTGTGGTTACGGCGTCAATCAGGTCCCGTATATCGACGCGGAATCCACATTCATTAGCGGAGGTCACGGCATTATTGTGGTATTGCATCACCGTTCGGCCAATAGCCTGGGAGCGACCGTAGCAGCGATCACGTCCGCACCGACCTCATCCTACCAGGTCGCCTCGCAGGCGGTGTATGATCAAAGTTGCGCTACCGAAATGGTAAATGGCGCTGCACCACCGACCTGTGTGATTGAGTCGCACAGTATTGCCGGGCAAACCCTCACGATTACCCCGGTCGCCACGGCGGGCGAGGGCAACTCGATCACGGATATTACCGCAACGTGGGGGAGTACCGCGCATTGGGCGGACGGCTTGGGGTTATCCGCATGGTACTCGGCAGGGGCTGGGGTGACGGTTGACGGGGACGGCAAGGTGCAGGCGTGGGCGCCGAAGGTGGGGAACGCCGTATTTATCCCGCATGACGATGCGCGTTTTGCCGCGCCGACGTTGGGGGCAGCGAGCGGCCTTAATGGCAAACCGGCGGTAATCTTTGCCGGCGCGCAGGCGCTCAAGAATACGGCTGGCTGGGGCGTCAATCTCTCTGATCCCGCAACAGATCATACGGTGATTATGGTGCGCACGATCATTAATCCGATGAGTCCACCACAGCCCGAGCGTGTCTTATTATCCTGTCCGGGGATTATTATCCACGGCCAATGGTATCACACGTGCAACAGTACCAGCGGTGATGAGTACTGTGAAGTCGCGTATACGGAGAATAACGCGCAATTGGCCCTGACGAATCAGGCGAATACCGTCAAGCAGATGGTCAATGCGATACCCATGGTCACGGACGGCACGCCGACACGCTGGCTCAATGCCGCAGGTCCGCTCGAATTGGGCGTGGACGTACAGAATTTTAACGACCAAGACACGTACCCCCCAGCCGTGATGCAGCTAGCCGAACTCATAATATTCAATCGAGCGCTTACAGCAAATGAGATTTCCACCGTGTATGCGCGCTTTGCATTCGAGTACGGGTTGCAAGGTGGAGGAATCTATGAGGATACGACCGCTGGGTGCGAGAATGGTGATCCGGTATCGTGGGATTATCCTGCAGCCGGGACATACGGTGTGTACTGCACAGCGACGGATAGCACCGGCGCGAAGGCAGTGTCTGATATTCTGCAGGTTGTCATTGACTCCAACGATATTCCTTCGTGCTCTTTCACGGTGACGGTGGGAGAGGATGGACGCACGGTGACAATTAACGCGAATGCCTCGTTTGATCCTGATGGCACTATCGCATCCTGGCGGTACAATCCTGGGGATGGCAGCGGATGGTGGCCCGGTATTGTGGGCATACCATCGGTCTACGAATATCTCGCGCGCAGTCCAGTGGGTGGTTTTTTGCTCACGGTCGAAGTTACGGACAATGGCGGGGCGACAGATACGCAGTCGGCGCTCATTGAAACCTCGTACGATATCACGCTTACACCCGAGGTAGTGGTATCGCAGAACGGCGAGGACGTAACAGTAGTCGTCACGCCGAATATGGTCACAGATGATCCGGATGCCGTGCCAGTGGTGTCATTCGTGAGCGATGATAACGCGCATGAGGTAACCATGACCGATGGCACCTCGGTGACATATACGCGTGCTGCCTGGGTCGCGTTCTCGCGTGTTATGCGCGTCGAAATAGCCGTCAGATCTGGAGCATGGCAGAGCGGCATTCTCTGGGCCGACACAGCACTAGATGACACGAAATTCCGGCTCTTGCGCGGGACGTTTTCGGCGCTCTGCGCGAATCGCGTAGGATTATCATATGGCATGCCCGCGTACCTACGCGATGTCGGGGCGCTCGTGGTCGGGGGAGAAGACAATGCCGCCGAATTCGTCACGCCGTATATTGGTCCTGTAGACCCCCTGACCGTTGAGAGTACATGCCCGATTCGCTGTGCGCTATGGGTGGACACGTCGGTATCACCGCCCGTCTTCCGCGTACGCAACGGGACGAATACCGGGTGGGAGTAATGTCGTAATGCCTGTCAGTGCCTTGTCAGCTATGCGGTCGTGCGGTAGAATAGCAGGGTAACCGAATACTATGAATGGCCTTGGGGCTACTGCACCTGTTGCAGTAGCCCCTTTGTGCTTAGGAGTGCGAGTGTGGAGCAAACATTACTTGGAGTTGCGCATCAATATGGACCCTGGGCGGCTCTCTGCGTCTTCCTGATTATTGGCTGCTCATGGCTCATCAAATGGGTGCTGACCACAACGAACGAGCGTGAAACGCGACTCATGGGAGTAATCTCCCAGCAGAGCGACACGATGAAAAGTCAGTCGAGCGCCCTAAATAGCATCACCGAGAAGCTCCAAGAACTCGCGGTATGTGTTGCCAGCATCGAGCGGAGGCTACCATGAGCAACTACCTCAAACTCGTACCCAAGCCCAGCCCGGCGTCCATCAATAGCGGACTGTCGGCGCTGAACACGAGCCAACTCATTGCCCGCCTGGGGCATCCGCGGGCGGCGCGCGATTATACGCAGTCCTGCCAGCCGGTCGCAAACCAGGCGCTCAAGCGCCACATCATCACCGCCAACGTCGGGCCGTTTCGCGTGACGGGCTATGATTTAGCCGTGCAGCAGTTGACCCTTGTTTTTAACGACGTGCGGCTAGCCGATCCAGCGCTCTACGCGCTCCTTGGCAGCGCCGGGATGCTCTGTTGCCGTCTGGTGCGCGGCTCGCGCAGCGTGCTCTCTAACCACGCCTTCGGGCTAGCGGTAGACCTGACGCTGGGCGGCGTACTCGACACGCGCGGAGACAACCTGGTGCAGCAGGGACTGCTCGACCTCTACCCGCATTTTCACCGGCATGGCTTCTATTGGGGGGCAGAATACCCCACCGAGGATGCGATGCACTTCGAATTATCCCAGGAGAAATTTCAGGAGCTGTCGCGGGCGGCGTGAAGGAGTGCGATGAGTAAGCTAATTGGGTATCAGCCTCCGCGCGACGGGATGGAGCTATATTTGGACGCATACCGGTGTTTTGATGCAGCTGGAAGCCCTCTGTCGCTAGGGAAACCTGTTACAACTTGGCACGACTTGAGCAGGAACGCGCGAAATGCAACAGGAGCGGGA
>DASXVL010000513.1:0-3797 GCA_036504255.1 Armatimonadota bacterium
TGTGGCGCGCCTGTCTCGCCTGCTGATTCGTGCCTGCAAGATAGGCTGAGCGTTCCCAATTTGGCACCCTGCGCCCTTTCGCCGCACGGATACGGTCGCACGACAAGCGCGCCACAGCGGGCGCGCGCTACAGACGCTCAATTACCCCAGCTAGGTACAACGGCCCCATTACAGCTATACGCTATACGCCAGACGCTGACATCTGCAACAAGGCAGAGTGCATGACAACACACAATGCGTACAGGTATGATCTATTGCCGCTCGAAATGAGACTCCGCTTACTTGAACACGACCCAGCCAAACATCCAGGGTAGATGAAAATTCGGCGCGCCGGGAGGAGACCAGGCAAAGAAATCCTGTGCGACTTTTTGCCCCGCGCCCGGAGCTCGCGAGTCAATGCGGTAGAAGTTCGCCCGCCACAGGTCACCACGTTTCGGGGTCGAATAATTCCGACCGATCAGCGAAGTGAAAGGGATGGCATATTCCGCCGACCAGCCTGTAGCGCCCGCGGTATCCAATGCGCCGTTGATAGCGGTCTTCGTGATCAGCCCTGTGCATTCGTAGGTGGGAAAGGCTAACAGCTTTTGCCAGTCTTGCATGTTTTGCTTCCCATTGAGCACGGCGGCATCAAAGACCACGTTACGTGGGCTGAGGTCGAGTTCATAATACACGCGTTCCATGCCGGTGGGCGAGAGGAAACACTCGACGCACTCTTCGGTGAAGATGGGCGAATCGCGTTCCGTTTGCGTGCCCCACACGAAATCATCAGCGCAGCTAAAGCCGACATACAGGTATGCATTATTATAGAGCAGGCGCAGGGTGGTCTCTTTCGCTGCCGCCTTCCCAGTGGTCGCATCGCGGAGCGTCACCACCTGCGCACGCCGCCACAATGGATCGTCGAGCTTGCCGGTCACTTTGAGCTCACGGTCAATTTTCTCACAGGTATAGCGTGGACTCTGCGCCGCGAGACACTCCAGCGCTGCCAGTAGGCAGAGCAGCAATAGCAGCAGCCGGTAATGAGCATACCCTCGCATTTGTGCCCCCTCCTATGGTTTCGTTAACGTCAGTATCTGCGATGACCCGGCGGCCAGAGTAATCTCGCGTTTCACCTGCAGGTGGTCGCGGATCGCCGCAGCGTTCGTAATCGTCGCGGTGATGGTGCGGTCGGTGGGGTTATGCGCCTCCAGCTCCAGGGTATCGGCCGTCCATCGGATGATGGACAGCCGCAAGTCGGGTTCGCTGGCGAGGACGAGATTGCCGACATAAAATTCTCCGGCTTTGCCGACATCCACGCGCGCCCACGCATTCCCCTCGAAGACGCCGATCTCTTCCGGATCGTGGCCCGGCCGCCATGTGCCGGCCTCCCAGTTGTAATTCACGCCGCGTACCACGAGCGGGAGCGTGTATGACGTGGCCTGCGCGCTCGCCACGTTACCGGTGAGACCATAGTTCTCCGCCTGGCAGGTGGCGACATACGCCAAATCTGCGACTTTGCCCTGGGTCGTAGTCAGGGTGAAGGGGATCTGCGCGGAGAAGCCCATGCGGGCGCGCCACATTTCCGCCTCCTTCGGCTCCACGGTGGTGAAAAGCGCATGCCAGCTGGTACCGATAGGCAATGCGCCATTACTCCGGGGCGGCACGAAACCGACCGCGCCATCCGCGGACACGCGCAGACCAGCGGAGAGCGCGATGAAGCCGCCGACGCGGCCACCTTTCGGCAGGTCGAGGTATCCCTGTTTGAGGAAACCGGTCACTGGCTTGCCGGTCGCCGGATCGGTGTAAGCATAGGACATATCGCCCCGGACATCGGCATTGCGTATATCGAGAGTGGTCACGACCGGGAACACAGCGCCGGAAGGCTCGACCGGCATACGCAGCTTGATGGTCGCCTCTTTCAGCAACGGCAGGAATCCCTGATCAAGATTTTGATCGACCGCATTCGGCAGGAAGAACTTCGCGTAGCGCAATTTGGCTTCATAGACACGGCTGCGCGTCGTGGCATGGGCAGGCGTCGCATCGAATCCGGTATCCGCGTAGGTGGCGTTATAGTAGCGCTGATCGAGGAAGAGATCCTGCAGGTAGACGGAGGGCGACGAAAATGGAAAGTCGAGTATCGCCGCCATATCATCCCCGCGCTGGGGTCCGCTAAACTGCGGGAAGATGCCATGCCCCTCGTCGGTACCGAAGGTCGGTATGCGGATGTCAAAATATTCCACCAGCGTTCCCGTATAAATATTCGGGAAATAGAACCAGTTCTGCCGGTCGCTGCAACGCGCGGTGAAGCGTATCTCGTTACCTGACTTCATGCCTGGGGTGATGGCCATACGCCCTTTCGCGTCGCGCACGACGGCGTAGAGCCAACTGACATGCCCCTGGGGAAGTTTCACGCGGTCTACGGTGAAGGTCTTGGTGCCCGGCGTCCAGCGGCGATACAAATTATAATTCTCGTAGAGGCTAACTTCGGTGATGGGCACGTCACTCTCCGCGGCCAGGAACGGCGAGCCGGCAAACGCGGTGATGCGCGGCCCATCGCTCACTTGCAGGCGCACCGGAGACTCGAAATAGTGCGAGGAGCCTTGCTCGTCAAAATACCAGACGAGATTGGCGACGGTATCGGCGGAACCATATAACTGCTGTCCGTTGCTCGCTTCTTTCTCCACCTCGGCCGGCGCATCCATCTCGTGGACGACAAAGGGTAACGGGTTGGAGTAGCGGAACAACTGCCACTGATAAGTGAGCATGCTGTTATCCTCCAGCACACCCTTGTGGTAGGTATACAGTGAGATGCCCTGGAAATGTTTGAGCAACTGGTCAGGAATCGGCGAGGTGGTTACCCGATGCGCCACGGTGATGCCGCGCGGATAGGTAAGGCACAGGTATTGCACTTTCTCCAGCGCTTTGCGGTCCGGCGTCAGTTGGAAGGCCGGTGGAAAGAGCGGTGAATTCAGCAGCAAATAGCGCGCGCCGTAGGTATCCGGAATATCCAATCCCGGCAAGACGGTCAACGTCTCATCGCTGGCGCGACGACAATCGGCAAGGAACTGCTCCCACTTATCCGGGTTAAATTTTTCAAAGGTCTCGGTAAAGATCAGCAGGGATACGCCGGCGCGACGCGCGGCGTCGGCATACTCGGCCACCGTGCCCGTACCACTGCTGTAGGCGCTCCGCGCGCCGACGAGGATCTTGAACCATTTTGCGCCGTTATTCGCCCGCCAGGAAAAGACCCAGTCCGGTACGCTCACCGCGACCGACTTGGGTACTGCTGCAAAACGTTCCGTCGTGTAGCCCCCCATGCCAGCCGCGCGCGCAGGCTCGGCTAACCAGCGAAAGATATTCGTGAGTAGCGTACGGCCGTCACTGCGCAACGTACCGTCCCCCTTCTCCAGCACAGTCCCGTCGATTTTGCCCACGTGCATTTCGTAGATGGTACCCGACGGCAAGGTGCTATACGGTAACCATAAGGTAAAATGCACGCTCGGCGTAAACACACCGAGACGTCCTTTACCGAACGAGCGCACGGCGGCAAGGGCCGGTTGCTTGGGCCCGGCCTGCGGTAGCCACGCCGTATAACCGACCCCTTTTGCCGCAACGCTGGTGGGCATGCCGCGCACCAGGATGTTCCACGCCGGGTCCGAGAACGTCATGGTCGGCGTGGCATACATATCATCCCAGCGCAGTTGCGTCGTCCCGTAAAAGAGCCGGGTGACCCCTGCTGTTGCCGCATGCGGCGTGACGGCGGTCGTCCACGCATATTCGTCGGGAAGGCGATCTGCGGGATATTTCGTCACGAACGCATG
>DASXVL010000514.1:0-5019 GCA_036504255.1 Armatimonadota bacterium
TTGATTGGTGGCCAGCGCGGCGGGCACGCCATCCACCGTGACCACTTCGTCCAACTTGGCCACCAGCAGCGTGCGCTGTCCGGGTGGGTGCAGCGCCGCCACCAGCAAACCGTGGTAGCGACGCGTCGACATGCCGCACAACGTGGCCGAGGCGTAGCCCCCCAAACCATTGGTGAGCAACCACTCACACTCGGCGACCTCTTCAAAGCGAAATGGCCCGGTAAAACGCATATCCCGTCCTCTCCCTGACGCTGCGGGTCCCCGTCTCTTATGTTACCCGATGATGTCTTCGCCGCCGTCCACCCGAATGACATTGCCAGTCATCCAGCCTGTTTCCGGCACGGACAAGGCCACCATCGCCTTCGCCACATCTTCCGGTTGCGTCAGGCGGCCGTGCGGGTTCAACTGGATGGCATGCTTGATCATGCGTTGATTGCCGGGAATTTTGCGCAGCGCCGGGGTATCCGTCACGCCGGCTTGAATGGCGTTGGCGGTGATTTCCAGCGGCGACAGCTCCAACGCCAATTGCCGAATATGCGACTCCAAGGCGGCCTTCGCGGCGGACACCGCGCCGTAGTTCGGCCACACGCGGCGGCCCCCCGCGCTGGTGAGCGCGTAAATGCGGCCCCCTTCGCCCATCAGTTCGGCATTCACCACGTCCTGCGTCCAGTAGACCAGTGAATTCGCCATCACGTCGAGCGTCATATCCATCTGCTGCGGCGTGATCGTTTCCACCGCTTCACCGATAAACGGGCGCAAGGCGCCGAAGGCCAGGGAGTGGACCAGCACGCGCATGCAGCCCATTTCCCCGCGCGCGCTCATGATGCTGGATAATTCGGCGATCACGGCACGGCGCTTGTCCGCGTCCGCGGCATTGATATTAAAAAATTGCGCTTCCACGCCAAAACTCTGAATCTCGCTTTTCACGGCCTCGACATCAGGCATCGTCGCCCGGCGATCGAGATGGACCCCGGCAATGTGATAGCCCGCGCGCGCGAACTCCCGCGCCGTCGCCGCCCCGAACCCGCTCGATACGCCAAGAATGAGTACCCAAGACCCTTGTAACTGTGTCAAATGAACGTCCTCCAGTATAATCGCTGTTTACCCACAACGACTGTTCACTCTAACTTTTCCACGATACGGGCGCCGCCTCCTGCCCACGGGCGATGACAAAGGAAGCGGTAGGGTCACGGCACCGTTTGGGACTGTCCCAATACGGTTCACATAAGATATTTCAGTAGTCCTGGAAGGACTACAATACGCTGGGAATCCTGCAAGCCCGAAGGGCTCGTATTCTATAGCCCTGGGCTGATGAATTATCGCCCTGCGGGCGGGACACGACGGATATTAACGAATTATTGTCCAGATCAGTAGTCCTGGAAGGACGACTGAAATATCTTATGTAAACCGTATTGGAACAGTCCCAGACGCTTGTAAATACCCACCACCGTCTTCCCGTGGTAGGGGCCGCCCTCCGTGGCGGCCCGCACGTTTCGTGACCGCAGCCGTGCGGCGTGAGGGGATGGGGGTGTGAGTCCAGGCGGCGCACCTTGCCGCTCACGCGAACACGAGACACCAAAGCACTGCCACGGGCCGCCACAGCGGGCGGCCTCTACAGCGGCATGCTACGGCCCTCTCCCCGCTGTGGCGCGCGCTACGGAAGAACGTCCAGCCCAAAAAATACCTACATCGTCCCGACCCGCCGCGCCAAGTTGCCTTTCTGCGCCGTTTCGGGTATAACCATAATGGTGCCCGACAGTGACACCGTGAAGGAAGGCGCATGTCCACAATGTCTCCCATAGCTGAATGCCACGCGTTTGCGACGGTCGAAGATGCCCTGGCCGATCTCCGGGCCGGAAAATGTGTCATCGTCATGGACGATGAAGGGCGTGAGAACGAAGGCGACCTCATCGCCGCCGCGTCGCTGGCTACCCCGGAAACGCTGAATTTGATGATGCGCGAGGCGCGAGGCCTCGTCTGTCTGCCGATGACGAAAACGCGGGCGGATGCGCTCGGCTTGCCGCCCATGGTGGCGTCGAACCAGGAAGCGCATTGTACGGCGTTTACCGTGTCCGTCGATGCGCGCTCCGGCGTCACCACCGGGATCTCCGCCGCCGACCGTGCGCGCACGGCGCGCTTGCTCGCCGACGAGAACACCGGCCCGCATGACTTCGTGCGCCCCGGGCATCTCTTCCCGCTGGTGGCCCGTGAAGGGGGCGTGTTGCAACGCGCCGGACACACGGAAGCCGCCGTCGATCTCTGTACGCTGGCGCAGTTGCCCCCGGTCGGCATCATCTGCGAAATTGTCAACGATGACGGCACCATGTCGCGCCAGCCGCAACTCATCACCTTTGCGCAAACGCACGGCCTGCGTATTATTACGGTCAAACAGATTATTGCCTACCGTTCGCGCCACGAACGGCTCATCGAGCGCGTGGTCGAAACGGCGCTCCCCACCGCGCTCGGCGCGTTCCGCGCCATCTGCTACACCAGCCGTCTGGATAATCGTCCCTACCTGGCGCTGGTGCTCGGCGACCTCGATGCCGAACCCACGCTCGTGCGCGTACACTCCAGTTGTCTCACCGGCGATGTCTTCCATAGCCTGCGCTGCGACTGCGGCGAGCAACTGCATCGCGCCATGGAAATGATTCAGGCGGCGGGCAAAGGCGTGTTGCTCTACATCGATCAGGAGGGACGCGGCATTGGCCTCGCCAACAAATTGCGCGCGTACGCCTTGCAAGAACAAGGCGCGGACACCGTCGAAGCCAACGAAATGCTCGGCTTCCCGGCGGACCTACGCGATTATGGCATCGGCGCGCAGGTGCTGGCGGATTTGGGCTTGCGCCAACTCCGCTTGATGACCAACAACCCACGGAAAGTCATCGGCCTCGAAGGCTACGGGTTGGAGATCACCGAGCTGGTGCCCATCCGCATGACGCCGAACCCGTTCAACGCGCGCTACCTCACTACCAAGCGGGAAAAGATGGGGCATTTGCTGACCGATGACGAGGTGGAAGTCGCACCCTAACCTATTCAGGCTACGCCCCTGCGAATTCCACGGCTTTGTGCGTGCCAATGTACCAGCGGATGTCGAGACATCATCCACCCATCTCGACGTCTTTACCGTACAATGGTAGCATGATGTTGCGTTGGCACTTCGCGCCTTCGGGTATGCGGCTGCCGACATGGGCAAGAAAGGCGTGCGCAGACGATGTGTCCAGCTTCCTCCGGCGGATATAATATCGCTGAAGCCGAACTATCTCCCCTGGCCGACTTTATTGAGTCACATGCCGGCGAGATTGTGCAACGGGCTGAACGCGCCTGGGAATCCAGCATTCTCCTGTTCTCACAGCTCAACGAACCGCAACGCGAGCAAATTCGCCACCTGGCCGTCGATTCGACGCATATCTGGGCCATGCGTCTGCGGCAAAGTTCGGATTATGCCCGACGCGTGCACGAATTGGGCCAGGAATGGGGCTCGCAAGCCTCGGGCTGGCAACTGCACGTCTTCTCCTTCACCAAAGCGCTCGACCTGCTCGGGCACGCCACCTGGGAATACCTGTCCGAAAATTACCCGATGGCGCAATTGACGCCCTCCACCGTCTTTTTCCTGGGGCGCTCGCGCGATCAGGTGCTCGATGACTTACGCGTGCCGCTGCTGTCGAGCTACTTGACGCAGCGCGAAGTGGAGATGGAGCAGACCCGCTTCACCTTGCAAGGCACGCTCTCGCTCCCCGGCCGTTCGCTGCTGCAGGAATTGGGCAACCGCCTGCAAGCCAATCAAGACCGCGTGGTGCCCGCGTGGATCGACAGCGTCCGCCAGGCGCCGGGCGCGACGGACGCCATGCTGGAACTGTTGCAACGCCGTGGCGGCACGTTGGTCAACCTGTTGCTCTCGCTCTTGCAGTCGCCCACCCCGGAGACCGGCGCCGCCAGTTTGGGCAATGTGCGCGCCATCGGTTTGGAAAGCGCGCAAGCCGGCGTCACCTTCCAGGATATGTTTCACGCGCTGCAGCAGCTCCGCCCGGTGATCTGGGACACCGTCTACGAAATTTACCGGCGCGAGCAGTACTGGCATCCGGCGGAATTCATCGAAGTGCTGGCGCGCCTGCACCTGCTGCTCGATCTGTTCTCGGAAGGTACCGGCCAGGCCTACCTGCAGCAAAAAGAGATGATCATCCAGGAACAGGCCGAGGAACTGCATCGCCGTGACCTGAATTTGGCGCGCGAAATGCTGGAGAGCCTGCTCCCGAACAACAAATTATCGCTGCCGCACACCGAGATCGGCTCCATCTGGATTCCCGCGCGCGAGATCGGCGGCGATTTTTATGACATTTTTGCCGTGAGTGATGAGGACGTCATGTTGATCATCGGCGACGTCTCGGGGAAAGGCATCTCCGCCGCCCTGTTGGTGAGCATGGTCAAATATGTGCTGAAGGCCAATGCCCCGCTCCATGCCTCGCCGAGCGAACTGCTCACGGTGGCCAACCGCCTGCTCTATCAGGATATGGGGCCGGAACTCTTCGTCACCATGTTCGCGGCCCGCTATACACCGGCCACCGGGAAACTCATCTACACCAGCGCCGGACATGATCCGTGCTACCTGTGCCGAACACGCGACCCGAATCGTACCGTCACGCTGGAGAGCCGCGGGCCCATCCTGG
This sequence comes from Armatimonadota bacterium, assembly GCA_036504255.1. Classification (GTDB taxonomy): domain Bacteria; phylum Armatimonadota; class Hebobacteria; order CAIYQO01; family CAIYQO01; genus DASXVL01. Next base: position 4,665 of record DASXVL010000514.1, read on the forward strand.
GGATTTTCCCGGAGATCAACTTAAGTGACAGCACGGAGATCATGGAGCCCGGTGATATCCTCCTGTTATATACCGATGGCCTGGTGAATGTGCGCTGTGGTGACCGGCATCCCGTGCATGCCCGCCGGCTATGTCGCTCGCTACACCAGCATGCCGATTTGCCGGCGCAGACCCTCATTCAGGTGTTGCTGCAAGAGACCGTCAGCAACTGTGAACCGACGGACGACATCACCCTCCTCATTGCCAAACGTACCGGAGAGGTAGAGGAGGTGGCGCATGCCTGATCTCCCCGCTCCACCATCGGGCGCTCGCGTGGCATTTTCTTTCCCCGCGGAGCCTGACTCCATCATGGAAG
>DASXVL010000515.1:0-2457 GCA_036504255.1 Armatimonadota bacterium
CGATCCGCGGTGCTTTTCACCACGGCGATGAAGGTGATGCCCGTCTTGGTGTTATCGGCGAAGAGGAAATGGCTGCCCAGCGAGAAGTTGTTGTAGGCGCCATCGAAGTTGATCGTGGGCTTGCCATTGAGAGATGCTGCCTGATACAGCGGCTCTTCGCTGCCACCACCATTGGCCGCATGGTTCCCCTGCCCGGACTGGTCTGACCAGGTAGTGATGTAGTTGGCCCCGTCTTTCGTCACACCGTTCTCGGCGGTGAGCCAGAGCTTCTGGTTGGTCGGGCGCGGCGCCAGCCCGGGGAAGTTCACTGAGAGATCGAGCCGCCCCAGGAGAGCGAAGTCATCCAGCGCCAGCGCGACCTTCCCTTTGGCGGTATCGTCGAAGGGGGTCGGCACATCCGTTATGACGCCTTTGTTGGCGGGCACGCTCTGGTCATAATTGCGCCAGAGATTCCCCAGCAGGTATGGCGTCATCCCGCTGCCTTGCTCGGTGATGGTGGGCTGCGCTCCCATGAAGCCGTTCCCGACGAGCAGCAGATCCAGCGCATGGGTGCCGCTGTGGACGATGGGGAAGGTGGTATTTCCGATGAAATTCGCTTTCCCCCAGAAGATGCGTCCCGTATAGTCGTTGATGTTGATGTCCAGATCCACGTAGAAGGTCGGCGCGCCATACACGGAATTCGCCGAGCCGGCGGTGGTCGTGGGATAGGCGCCCTGCGTCGTGCCGGATACCGCCTGGGTAATGCTGGCGATCGCTTTATACCCGGTGACGGTGGATAGGTCCAGCCATTTATCCCCGGCATTCGTTTCGTCAGACACGATCCGATAGGTGGTGTTCGCCGCCAGGGTCACCGGCGTCCCGAGTGTCGCGAATTTATAGCCATACACATCGCCGGGCGACGTTGAGGTGACCGTGGCGCTGGCCACACAGGTTTGATTGGACACCTGCCAGATATTGACGACATGAGAATTGGCCATCCCCCCGCTGGTCGCGACCGAGCGGCCCAGCGCCCGCACAATCAGCGGCTGGCTTCCCACGGTGAATTCATAGCCGAAACACCCGGTGATGTTATTGCGGGCGCCGCCATTGTTAGCCACGGTGAAGAAGTTCGGCAGGGTATTCTGTTTGGTCGCCTGCACGGTCACGTGCCCAGGCACCGTGCACCCATCGCCGGAGATGTTGGCCAGGTGATCGGTCGACTCGGTGTACCAATCGGAGATGGTGATATCCTGGTTATCTTTCACCGTCAGGTCATAATCGCTGCTGGAGCAGACGCGCGTCAGCCAACCGGCCAGGCCGGTCTTGGCATAGCTCGCGCCTTCGATTTTCAGCCGTCCGCCCTGGTGCACGTTGGCGAGGATGCGCGCACGAGAGCAGTTCATGAGGTTGACGCTGCCGTTCACCTGATTGAAGAGCACCACGGCGCCTTCCGGCAAACTGTCGCACTCGATGCCCCGCAGCCAGCGGGAGACGGGCGAAAGATACATACCGCCCACGTACACGGTGTCATAGATCATCGACGAGGAGCCGCCGGTGGCGCTGGTCTGCCGGATACGGCAGACATTGTCGTACAACACATCATCATTATTCGGAGCCATCACATTGATCTGCTCCATCCGGACCTGCTGCGGGTCGATCACAGAGATTATGGTTCCCGTATAGACGCCGGCGCCCCAGACGAGGATGGTGCGGAAGCCGCTGCCGCACACCGAGTAATTGCCCCCGTCGATGGTCAGGGTGCCGGTGATCTTGTAGGTGCCGGACGGAATATAGGCCACCGCGCCGTGACCCGCCGCTTTGGCTGCCGCGATGCAGTTGCGCAGGGCGGTGGTGTCATCAGCCGAGCCGTTACCTACCGCGCTATAATCGCGTTTGGCGTCGAAGACCGTGCCCTCGGCGGCAACACGCTCCTGCAGAAAGCTCTGGCCGGCGCTGGTGAGGCAGCCGCCGATGGTGCGAGAGGTTGCCGGGATATCGGTAACGACGGCGTAGGCATAGGAATTGATCACCGAGCTGGTGCCGGTACTCACATTATTCGAGGTGATCACCGATTGCGTGATCAGCGAGCTGTTGCTCAGCTTGATCGGTGGGTTGGTGTTGGGCGGATTGGTGAAGACGCAGTCGAAGATGGTGTCCGGCCCGCCGACACCCAACTGGATCGCGCCATTGGTGGTCTCCGCCCAGCCGTCCACCCGGCAATCCTGGATGCAGATCGGCGTCATCCACGTGGAGCCGGACTGGTAGAAAAACTGCTTGGAGCCGACGGAAGTGCACCGGCGCAAGGAGTTGGAATGGGCATTCACCATATAAACGTCACTGGTAGTACTGCGTTCGAAGTGGCAGTTGCGGATATACCAGTTTCCGGCGTAGCAGTACACCCCATAGGCATTATCCTGGAACTCACAGCCCGAGAAGGTGTTGTCATAAGCGTTGAATTGTAAATAGGAAGCGCCGGTG
>DASXVL010000516.1:0-2940 GCA_036504255.1 Armatimonadota bacterium
TGTTCGACCGAGTGATTGGCAAACCAGAAGAAATGTCGGGAATGCAATGTTGATTAACCATTCCGCAATACGCTGACCAAAAAGGCAAGCCATTATCGGTTGAGCAATAGGTTGTATGGACAACCCCTGTTAACGTAAACAGAACTGTGGATATTACTGTACATCATTCTCGGGCAATGTCAAGAACAATAGTTTTGAATGAGAGGCTGGGTTATCGCTGATAAGCCCAGTGATTCCGAGCATGTAGCATAATAGTAAACTGACTATCGGGTGCTATATCGGTATACGTCCGTCTATGAAAAGAAACGGATGTTCTATTGACAGCCCTATTCAAGCGATGTATTATGCGATCTGTTAACGTAAACAGATAAGTCCAATTCTCTGGAGCATGAAGCGGTGCTTGGATTGTCTTCCTCGCATACGGTCTCACGGAGTAATCGACAAGCTCGTAGCTAGTGGTTCGCAAGACCTTATCGATATCTCAAAGCAAAGGAGATTCGTACAATGGCGTATTCTGGTTGGAAAAGAGGGTTTACCCTCATCGAGTTGCTGGTCGTCATAGCTATTATCGCGATCCTGGCAGCCATTCTCTTTCCGGTGTTTGCGAAAGCGCGGGAAAAAGCTCGGCAGACCACTTGCCTGAACAATCAGCGACAAATTACTGCCTCAATCTTGATGTTTGTTCAGGATCATGACGAGACGTTTCCGGCGGTTAGTTCCTGGAACCAGGATCTGGCAAGGGACTACAATGCCACGGGAAAAATCTGGGATTGTCCAACGACATCGATGAAAGGCAGTGAAGCGGTGCCGGATTATGTTTTCAGCAGTGCCCTCGGAGGTATCGCTTTAGGTGATGTTACCTCCCCGGACACGCAGCCCCTGATAAGCGACGGTACGCACGCCGCCACCCTGCAGGACAGTAGCACAACGCCGCCACTCCCCGCGACAAGTAATTATTGCCTCTACACGCGGCGAGACCTTGACTTCCGCCATAACAAAGGTGTGGTCATGGCTTTTGCTGATGGACATGTTGAGACTGTTTCCTCCAGTGGCGTAAAGTTTCCCTATCCCATCTCCTGGGCGAAAGCCGATTATGGCGTTACCCTCAGCGGCAGCACGGTGACGAAGTTGGCAGATATCGGAGCGCAAGATGTCACACAAGCCGACGGTACCGGACCCACCTACGTGCCGGCCACGGATACAGTCAATGCGATTCCCCTGATAAACAACACCTATAAACCGTGCATGAAATTCAACGGGAGTGGCACTGCGGGGAGCAAGTTGGTGGGACCGGTCATCAATTCTACGACTTCCGCCTATTTTATCGTCGTGCGGACCCCGACGACCAATCCCTCGGCCGCGCAAGATTTCCTCTCGACACGGCAAGCAGACAGTAAGGGGGGGATAGAACTTTGTGTGAATACCTCGGGAAATATCCTCTACTACGTTTTTAAGTCGGATGGCACGAATACCAATGCGAATATGTCCGTGCCCGGCGCCGGAAAATGGTTCCTGCTGTCGTGTGTTGTCGATAGTTCCAGTACCACTGTCTATATTAACGGTGGAAATAAAAATCAGTTAGGGCCGCCGGCTCCGTCGATAGTCCCGGTGACCCTCGGGGTCAAAACGGGTGGCGGCGCCGCAGGTTTCACCGGATGGGTTGCGGAAGTGATTGCGCTGGATTACGCGCCGTCCACTGGTGAACGGCAGGCGATTGAAGATATCCTGTTCAATAAATACACGAACATCGTTCCGGTATCGCCACGGCAGTAATAAAAAGCATTGAATACGACCGTCTCTCCGCTCTGGGATCGCGGGCGGAGAGACGGAAGATCTTCAATCGGACAGGTTCTTTCGCTGATCGGTACTGCGCTGGCCTGTGAATCCTCACTGGTCCAGGCATTTCGCAAAGGGAAACGTTGTGAACTATTTCAAAAATGCCATCACCCTTCTTTGGCTGTTCGTACTCATCCCACTTTGCCATGCCGCACAGGAGCCGCCGACCAAGCCGAGCGGTATCCAACCGGTATGGGATATCACCTTCGCGCGGGACAAAGTCGATCTGCAACCGAGCCTCACCGGGTTGACGGATCGGAAAATGGTGGAGATGCGGGAGAAGAAAGAAGATATCGCGCTTCCGCTGACCGGCTTTGCGAGCATGGAGTACCTGTTGCCTACCCGCACTGCCCTCGTCAAAGAAAACGCCTGCGGTCTGCCCGGGAACGCCTGCCTGCTCGAAGTGGCGCCTACGGATCCCGGGGCGCAGGCAGGGTCCTCGCGCGGGCCGTTCTTGCACGTCTTCGTGCCGCCGCAGTTATGGCCAACGTCGTGCTGGCGGCTCGCGTTCGATATCGTGGCATCGCGGCGATCTACGATGGGCGGCATATCGCTCACGGGAAGAGGAGGACTACCCATCTGGGATTTTGCCTTCTATCTCGATGGCAAAATGCGTTCGGTCACTGAGGAAGGCTCGGTCGAAGTGTGTGGGTATACGCCGCAGAAACCGCTGCATATTGAAGTGGTGATCGATACGATATCCCAAACCGTGACCGTCTATCTCAATCAGAAAACCCCGCCGATGGTGGAACTCCCCTGGACGAAACAAGCCACGAAGGATATGTCGGCGTTCGTGGGCATGCACGTATACGGCGCCTCCGCGGGAGGCCATTGTAACCAGGGACAGGTGGCGATCGATAACATTCGCCTGGAGCCAGAGAAACCAAACGCCGAACAGCAACCCCCTGCTGCACAATAAATACGAAAGGACCGTTCTCATGCTTGCATATCGCTCAACGTTGCTCGTCTGCCTGCTGCTGCTCTGCGGTAGTCTCACCCTGGCGGGGGGGCGCCAGCGGTATCTTGGCGACCTGCCCATCATGCCGACGTCGCATGCCATGCTCATCGATGGGAAGACGGACGATTGGGATTTGAATACGGGGA
>DASXVL010000517.1:0-4337 GCA_036504255.1 Armatimonadota bacterium
CAGCATCTGGGAACTAGCGATAAAGGTAAGCATTGGCAAGATCGACCTTGGACAACCGATCGAGTCATTTGTTGTAGATCAGATTCAGGGTAACGGCATCGATATTTTCAATATCAACATCGGTCATGTTGTATTAGTCTCCCAACTCCCGTTCCATCATCGGGATCCGTTTGACCGCCTGATCATTGCACAGGCAATGGCGGATAAACTGCCTGTTGTTAGTGCAGATTCGACATTTGACCATTACTCCATAGCCCGCCTATGGTAACGTAACCCTCTGATGGATCGCACAACACAGCAGCGCCTGCGCGTCGTGATTCGCGGCGCGGTGCAGGGCGTCGGGTTTCGCCCATTCGTGTATCGCCTCGCCACGGAGATGGGCCTGCCCGGCTGGGTGAACAACACGTCGCAGGGCGTCTTTATCGAGGTCGAGGGGCTCAAACCGCAGCTTGATGCCTTCCTGCTGCGCCTCGAACGCAAGAAACCGCCGCGCGCATTCATCCAGAGCTTCGAGTCCTCGTTCCTCGACCCGCTCGGGTTCGCGTCATTCGAGATTCGGCACAGCGAGGAATCGGGTGTGAAGAGCGTGCTGGTGATGCCCGACCTGGCCACCTGCCCCGACTGCCTGCACGATATCAGCGACCCCGCCAACCGGCGTTATCGTTACCCCTTCACCAACTGCACCAACTGCGGCCCGCGCTTCAGCATCATCGAAGCGCTGCCCTATGACCGCCCCAACACGAGCATGAAGGTATTCCCGATGTGCGCCGACTGTCGCGCCGAATACGAAAACCCGCTCGACCGGCGTTTCCACGCACAGCCCAACGCCTGTCCCTTATGCGGGCCGCACCTGGAGCTATGGGATCACGAGGGCCGCGTTCTCTGCACCCGTGACGAAGCCCTGTTAAAGGCTGCGGAGGCCATCCGGCGCGGTCAGATTGTGGCCGTGAAGGGTATCGGCGGATTTCACCTGATGGTCGATGCGCGCAACGATGATGCCGTGCAGCGCCTGCGCGCCCGCAAGCACCGCGAGGAGAAGCCCTTCGCGCTGATGGCGCCGACGCTGGAACAGATACAAGCCATCTGCGAAGTCTCCGAACTTGAGGAACGTCTCCTGCTCTCGCCGGAAGCGCCCATTGTGCTGCTGGAGCGGCTGCTGAGCAAGGGAGAAGAGGTGCAGAGAAGCCGAGGAGAGGAGGAGATCACCTCTTCACCTCTTCTCCTCTTCTCCTCCTCTCCTCTTCCCTCCCTGGGCTTCATGCTGCCGTACACCCCGCTTCACCATCTGCTGATGGACGAACTGGGCTTTCCGGTCGTGGCGACCAGCGGGAACCTGTCGGACGAGCCTATTTGCATCGATGAGTATGAGGTTCTCGAACGATTGCGTGATATCGCGGACGTATTCCTGGTGCACAACCGCCCGATTGTCCGGCATGTCGATGATTCGCTCGTGCGCGTGGTGCTGGGCCGCGAGATGATGTTGCGTCGTGCGCGCGGCTATGCGCCGCTGCCGGTGCGATGCCAGAAGCAAGAAGCTGGAAGCAAGAGGCAAGAGAAGACAGTAGAGGGCAGTGATCAGACAGCAGAAGGCCTGGGCAAACTCCCACCTCCAGCCTCAATCATCCAGCCTCTAGCTTCCAGCGTCCAGTCTCCAATCTCTAATCTCTCACTGTCAGTCTTGGCCGTAGGCGCGCATTTGAAGAACAATGTGGCTATCAACGTCGGCGCGAATGTGTTCATCAGCCAGCACATCGGCGACCTGGAAACGCCGCAAGCCTATGACGCTTTCCGGCGCGTCATCCATGACCTCAGTTCGCTGTATGAGTTCCAGCCAGCCGCGATTGCCTGCGACCAGCATCCAGACTACATGTCGTCCCGTTTCGCACGCGAGTACGCGGCGAATAAACAACTGCCCCTCATCGCGGTGCAACACCATTTTGCGCACGTCGCATCATGCATGGCTGACAACGACCTGCTGGGCGAACAGGTGCTGGGCGTGTCGTGGGATGGCACCGGCTACGGCGAGGACGGCACCATCTGGGGCGGCGAGTTCCTGGTGCCGGACGGCGCCAGCTTCGTGCGCGTCGCCCATCTGCGCCCGTTCCATCTACCTGGTGGAGACGCCGCCATCAGGGAGCCGCGCCGTGTTGCCTTCGGGCTGTTGTACGAATTGTTTGGCGATAACCTGTTGAACCGGACCGACCTTGCGCCGGTAGCCGCACTGACTCTCACCGAGCGCAATGTGCTGCGGCAGATGGTGCGCAATGGTTTGAATGCGCCGCTGACCTCAAGTATGGGTCGGTTATTCGATGCCGCCGCTGCATTGATTGGGTTGCCACGCGCCTTAAGCCGCTTGAACTATGAAGGCCAGGCCGCGATGGAACTGGAATTTTCCGCAACCGCGGACACGAGTACGCTTTATCCCTTTTTATTCGCGGAAAGATTAGAGATGGGAGGCTCGAAATCAACAGGCACGCAATCACTAATCTCCAACCACCAATCTCCTCTTATCATTGACTGGGCACCCATGGTCGAAGCCATCATCACCGATATGACGCAAGGCGTGTCGGTTACGGTCATGGCGTCGAAGTTCCATAACACACTGGCGGAGGTCATCGTCAATGTCGCAAAACGGCTGCGTATTCAACGCGTGGTATTGACGGGCGGGGTGTTCCAGAACAAGCTGCTGCTGGAGAAATCGGTCGGGCGTCTTGCAGAAGCCGGTTTCCAACCTTACTGGCATCAACGCATCCCGCCTAATGACGGCGGAATCGCGTTGGGGCAGGCTGTCGTGGCGCTTGCGACCTTGAACAAGCCATAAATCGTGCCGTTCGTCAGGCCAAAATTACGAGCATCCACATTAACTTTATAGTGGCGTAGATGCTACACTTGCATCGTCAAGGAGCATAACGATGTGTTTAGCGGTGCCTGGAAAGGTATTGTCAATCAGCGGCGATGACCCTCTCACCCGTATGGGCAGGGTGAGTTTTGGCGGCGTCATAAAGGATATCAACTTTGCTTATGTGCCACACGCCAAGGTGGGCGATTATGTCATCGTTCATGTCGGCTTTGCCCTGAACACTGTGGATGAAGATGAGGCCAATCTGGTCTTCGGGTACCTGAAAGAAATGGGCGACCTGGCCGAACTGGAAGAGTCTGCGCAGGCAAGTGTGCCCGATGAAGTACGTTGATGAATATCGCGACGGCAATGCGGCTGCGCACTACGCCCGTGCCATCGCGCAGGTCACCACTCGCCCGTGGACCATCATGGAAATCTGCGGCGGGCAGACTCACTCCATCGTCAAATATGGCATCGACGAGTTGCTCCCCCCGGCGATTACCCTGGTGCATGGCCCCGGCTGCCCGGTCTGCGTCACGCCGGTTGAGCTGATCGACAAGGCCGTTGAACTCGCGGCGCGCAAAGACGTCATCTTCACATCTTTTGGCGACATGCTGCGCGTTCCCGGCACGCATCAAGACCTGCTATCGGTCAAGGCCCTGGGCGGCGACGTGCGCATCGTGTACTCGCCGCTCGATGCGCTGAACCTGGCACGCGCCAACCCGAACAGACAGGTGGTGTTCTTTGCCGTCGGCTTCGAGACGACCGCTCCCGCCAACGCCATGTCGGTCTACCAGGCGCATGCGCAAGGCATCAGAAACTATTCGATGCTGGTTTCGCATGTGCTGGTGCCGCCGGCGATGGAAGCGATTCTGTCGTCGCCGTTGAATCAGGTTCAGGGGTTCCTCGCCGCCGGGCACGTATGCACCGTGATGGGCTACACCGAGTACGAACCCATCGCCGCGAAGTATCACGTCCCCATGGTCGTAACGGGTTTCGAGCCGCTCGACATCCTGCAGGGCGTCTTCATGTGCGTGAAGCAACTGGAGGAGGGACGGGTGGCGGTCGAGAATCAGTATGCGCGTGTGGTGCTGCGCGAAGGTAACATCCCGGCACAGAAAATCATCGCCGAGGTGTTTGAGGTTGGCCCGCGCAAGTGGCGCGGTATCGGCGAAATACCTGCCAGCGGGTGGGCGCTGCGCGAGAAGTATGCCGCCTATGATGCTGAGAAGCGCTTCGATATTCAGACAGGCCCGGTCGAGGAATCGAGCGAATGCATCAGCGGGTTGATCATGCAGGGCGTGAAGAAGCCCGACCAGTGCCCCGCATTCGGCGTGCGCTGCAATCCGGAGCATCCCCTCGGCGCGCCGATGGTCTCGTCCGAAGGCGCCTGCGCGGCGTATTTTCGTTATAGGAGAAGGTAAACACGAGGATAGAAGCAAGAGGCCAGAAGCAAGATGCAAGAGACGCGGAGTTGAGTTCACTAAATGCCCATCCA
>DASXVL010000518.1:0-14141 GCA_036504255.1 Armatimonadota bacterium
CTGCAGCAAGGCTTGGATGCGCGGCGCTTTCTGCCGCGAAAGCCCGCAGGTGTGAATGGCCGCGGCGATCTCATCCACTGGGGCGTCGGCGGCGGCGTCCCAGTCGGCAAAGCGTGCGCGAAGCGCATCGTAGCCCCGCCAACTATTGATGTCGGTGGTACTCTGCGACAGCAGCGTGAAAATGAGCTCATCGACCGGCGGCAATTGTCGGCCGGGCCCCTGTGCGTGATATAAAGCCAGCAAGCGCGCCGTAATTTCGGCCGCCTGTTGGCGTAATGCGAGCGTGGGAAACCAATCCATGTCGTTATTATCCCCGATTGCTCCCTGTATGATACATCGTGCGTACACGCATGTGTGGTCGATCATTGACCACGAGTCAGCTACATATCTTTCAGCAACATCGCCACCTGCCCCGAAGTGGGCAGAAAGCCACTAGCCATCAGCGGAGCTGGTGGATAACGCATGCCAGATCGGTCAGCCCCGACCGGGGCTAGGAAAATATTGGTCTCTCTTCCACCAGTTCCGCGTAGCTCCACTGGTGGCTAGCGGCTGCGGGCTCCTATCGGAGCCGGGGAGAAGCCCCTGCTCTCGTGTCATACGCAGGTAGAACTCTCGCTCCAACTCGTCTTTGCATTTCTCCAATAGCACCAGGTTATGCGACCACGAAATTTCTCTCGGCAGTGTTGAGAGTTTATTATTGCCGCATCCGCCAAATATTCCGGGCGGAGAAACCGCTCATTCCTGGGAACGCCGTTTGCAGGTCGTGGGCAAGAGTTTCCAGCACGTCCTTGCCCCAACGGATGTCCTTTCCTACGAGCGTAGTCACGTTCAATGGTTCCGGCGGAAGGGCGTGATACGCCAGCCGTTCCCCCAGGTTGTCAGGCGCAGTTCGCCGCCCACGTCGGTCCGCGCGATGCTGATTTGGCGTTCGCGCAGCCGGGCCAGCGTTTCGCGATGCGGGTGTTCGCTCATCTCGCCGCCCGGGCAACTGATCACCGCCAAGGAGGGGCGCACGGCGTCGAGGAAAGCGGCGCATGACCCATTGCGGCTGCCGTGGTGCGCCACCTTGAGCACATCGGCGTGGAGATCGGGGGCGCGTGCCAGCAGCGCCTCCTCCCCCGCATGTTCCAAATCACCGGTAAAGAGCATGCGCGCCTGCCCATACTGTAGCAGGCAGACGACCGAGTTATTGTTACTGTCCGACGTCGTGCCGGAGAGCAAGGGGTCTACCGGGGCGAGTACCTGCAGCGTGGTATGCGCGCTCAAATTGATGCGCGCGCCGGCGCGCACGCGGTAACACGGAATCGCCTTGTCGCGCGCCAACTCCATCAACCGGCGGTACTCCGTGCCCTCGCTGGGGAGTTCCGGGTCGAGAATCATGCCGACCGGCAGCGCCGCGACGACATCCGCCAGACCGTTCACGTGGTCGCTGTCCGGGTGGGTGAGGATGATGGCATCCAGACGCCGCACGTGGTGCAGCAGCAGATTCGGCGCCAGCACATGCGCCCCGACGCCTGGCACGCTGCTGCTGCCCCCATCAATTAACACAGTACGGCCGGAGGGGCTGCGGATGAGGAAGGCATCGCCCTTGCCGACATCAAAGGCCGTCACCTCCAGCGGGCGGGGTAGCATGCTCGCGGCACACGCCCACGCCGCGATGGCCACGGCCAGGCACACGAGCAGCAGATAACGCTCAGGCGCGATGGCGCGTAACCGGGCGAGCCACGAGGTGAGATAGGATTTAGCAGTGTCTTCAGGAAGCATAGCTAGCTACTACAATTCGCGCTCCCGCCGCTTTCCCCTGCGCGAAGCAGGTGCATGTATTTACTGTGAGAAAAGCGGCAGGAAAATCGTCTGTGCACTCGAATTTCGTGCTGGCGCTAAAAAAGGCCCCCACCCCTCGACAGGCTCGGGCTTTGCAACCCAGCCCTCCCCCGCTGCGGCAAGGGAGGGTATCGGTTCTACGGCTCCCTTCCCTTGTCGGAACGGGGGGAGGACGGGGATAGGGGCCTTTTCCCAGTAGAGCAGACCAAACACCGCCGAAAAACCTCATAGAAAGCACATGCACCCCGAGAAGCAGGAATCCAGACGGGGCGCGGACAATTCTTCAGAAGCATACTTTTTTGGAGGTTCGCATGCTCACTCTTTACGCCGTACCCGGCGCGCCGCTCGAAGTCAATTGTTATCTCGTGGCCGATGTCGAGGCCGGTGACGCCCTGCTCATCGACGCGCCGCTGCAGGTGGCGGAGATTATGTGCGCGCAGGCGGAGGAGTTAGGGGTGACGATTCGCCAGATTGTCTGCACACATGGGCATTGGGACCATACCATGGGGCTGGGTGAACTCATTGCGGCGACGGGCGCGACGGTCGCCTGCCATGCGCTGGATCAAGATATGCTGGAGCATCCCAGCACAGCGCCGTTCAATCTGCCGTTTACGCTGACTCCCGTCACGCCCGATAACCTGTTGGAAGATGACGACGTAGTGGAAGTCGGCAACCATCACCTCACCGTGCTGCATACCCCTGGGCACACCCCCGGCTGTATCTGCCTCTACGACGCCGAGGACGGCATACTCTTCAGCGGCGATACCCTTTTCGCCGGCACCCACGGGCGCGTGGATTTTCCGGGCAGCGACCCGGCGCAGATGGTCTGCAGCCTGCAGCGCCTGCGCGCGCTGCCCGCCGATACGCGCTTTTACCCGGGACATGGACCGGAAAGTACTATCGGGCGGGAAAGCTGGCTGGCGAACATCGAGTAAATTGCAGAGGGCTAGAGCACACGGGCAGAGATATGTTTGCGCAAAGTGACTGAACCCTTCATTTCCGCAGGGATGCGGAAATTAGCCACGAAGTGGCGACAGCCTCTAGCCAGGCGGCGGCACGACGCCGCCCCTGGAACGGGCACCCCCGTAATCCGCGCCGACAGGAGGTCGGCGCAACTGTCGCAGGAAGCGCTCACCAGCCACGCGAGCGCATTTTGTACACGAACGTGGGCTGCTAATAGCCGCCGAGCAACCCACGGCGTTTGGCCATGCGGTCCGCATAGAGAAAGAGCGCCTGCCCGAGGTAGAAATACGCGAGCCCGTTGAGCACCGCCACCGCCAGCGGCCCTAGCGTCACCGGTGCGCCATGCACCATGATCTGTCGCAAGAGCGCCGTGCTGGGCGCGAGTGGAATGCAGGCCCCGAGTATCCTGGCCCAGCCGTGCCAGCCCTCGATGGGCACGACAATCATGAAGAGCACCACGAACTGCGTGAGTTGCAGTACGTTCTGGATGCGCTTAAAGAGCAGCGTCAGCCCCCCGAGCACGAACCCCAAGCCGAGCGTACCGAGGATGGTGGTGAGTAAGGGCGGGATGATACTTACGGTGAAATGCAGGCTGCGTCTCGTGATGAGCAGAATGAGCCCCATCACCGCCGTGATCATCACCAGTTGCCCGAAGAGATCGGCGACGGCGCGCAGCAGAAAGATGCGCCGTGGACCGTACGGCGACAGGTACAGTTGTTCCAGGGTGCCCGTCTGCGCCTCCATCTGGATGGTCCACCCCATGTCGCCCAGCGCAAAGATAGTCAGGCTCCAGAGCAGGTAATTGACGATGATGCCGTCCAGGCGCGTGCCGAATTGCGCTCCGCCCCCTCCGGCGATGTAGCGCGCCCCCAGGAAGAGGGCAAGGAAGATGGCCGTCAGGCTGACGATCCCGGTGACCGTCTCACTGGGATAGCGCAGGAAGAGGAGCCAACCACGGCGCAGTTCCGCGAGAAAGACGTTACGCATCCGCCCCCTCCCGCATCAATTTCAAGAAGACCTCCGTCAAATCCGCTTGATCCTTCTCCACTTTCACCAGCGGCAAGGGACGCAGGATATCGAACACGCGGTACAGGTTTTCGGATGCGCCCAGGTAGCAAATGCGCTCGAAGTGCACTTCAGCGCCCAGTGCTATCAGCGCTGCTGTCTGTGCCGGACTCGGCGTCCCCTGCACCTCGATGGTGAAGGCCTGGCCGGAATAGCGACGTATGAGTTCCTGTGTGGGCTCCTCGGTGATGATTTCGCCCTGACGGATGATGGCGACGCGGTCGGAGAGCTCCTCGGCGACACCGAGTTGGTGGGTGGTGAGCAAGATGGCGTGGCCTGCGGCGGCGATCTCGCGGATGAGCGTCTTCACCGCTTCCGCGGCCTCCACGTCGAGCCCGAGCGTCGGCTCGTCGAGCAGCAACAGTTTGGGCTGGTGGATGAACGCGACGGCGATGGCCAGCTTTTGCTGCATGCCGCGCGAGAGCTGTTGCACGGTTTCCCGGCGTTTATCCGCCAGGTTGAAGCGCTCCAGCAATTCGTCGCCGCGGCGTTGCGCCTCGCGCGCCGACAGCCCGCGCAATACGCCGAAGTAGACCAGATTTTCATGCGGCGTGAGCCGCCAATAGACGTTGCGGTTGCCCTCCAGCACGGCGCCCACCTGGTACAAAGTCCCCGGGTCGCGGTGTGGATCGCGCGCCATGATACGCACCCAGCCGCGATCCGGCCGCACGAGCCCGGCGAGCATCTTAATGGTGGTGGTTTTGCCCGCGCCGTTGGGGCCGAGAAAACCGAGTACCTCGCCTGCCTCCAGACGTAGCGACACGCCGCGCACCGCATCCACCGTGCGGCGTCGCGAGCGAAAGGTCTTCCAGAGGTCGTGGGCGTCAAGGATGGGCATAGCTGCCTCGTGCCGCCAACAGAATAGACTGCACAGCATTACACCATGTCGTAGTTAGGCGTGCGCGACAGCTTTCCTTGTTCGGTTTCCCCGCTATTGCTAGCCCTCTGCGCGGTTGCGGAGTTGTCCACAGGCGCCGGCGACATCACCCCCGCGCGAGCGGCGCAGCGCGGCTTCGACGCCATGGCGGCGCAGCAGGATGACGAACTGCTCGGCGCGCGTGACGAGTTCAGTGGCAGGCAGGCGCATGCCGGAGGGCATGCCCGCGGTCGGGTTAAGCGGAATGACGTTCACCAGGCATTGCAGGTGTCGAACCAGGCCAGCCAGCGCGAGGGCGTCCTCCTCGTGGTCGTTGCTGCCGGGGATGACCGTGTATTCGAAGGTCACTTTCCGCCCGGTGCGAAGCACGTACTGGCGCGCGGCGGCCATCAGCTCGGGCAGGGGATACTTTTTTGCGATGGGCAGCAGCCGCACGCGTCCGGCTTGCGTGGGCGCGTGCAGCGAAATCGCCAGGTTGACTTGCAGGCCTTCCTCGGCGAGACGTTCGATGGCCGGGGTCAATCCTACCGTGGAAATGGTAATGCGGCGTTGGGCCAGGTCGAGTCCCTGTGGGTGGATGAGCAAGCGTACCGAGCGCAACACGTTATCATAGTTGGCCAGGGGCTCTCCCATACCCATGTAGACGACGTTCGTCACCCGCCGGCCCTCCGGCAACGCCGCCTGGATGCGATACACCTGGTCGATGATCTCCGCGGCGCTCAGGTTGCGCACAAAACCGCTTTGCCCGGTGGCGCAAAAGGTACAGCCGAACGGGCACCCCACCATGGTGGAGACGCAGACCGTCCCGCGTGCGGTCTCCGGAATATAGACGGTTTCCACGATGTGCCCGTCGGCGAGGGCAAAGAGATATTTGGTCGTGCCGTCTGGCGAGGAGACCGCCTGCCGGACCTGCAACACGGTGAGGGCAAAGTTCGCGGCGAGTGTCGCGCGCAACTCAGTTGAAATATCGGTCATGGCGGCAAAGTCCGTCACCAGACGGCGGTGCAGCCAGGCGAAAATCTGCTTGGCCCGGAACGCCGGCACGCCGAGGGGCGTCAGTAGCGCCGCCAGTTCCTCGGGAAACATCCCTTTACCATCCACCATGCCGCTAGTCGCCGGTTCAGTCATATTGTCTCACCCCGTCTGTACACTATTCCCCTTCCGGACGGAGAGACCCTTTCGGCGTAAGCGGACGGCGCGCAAGCGGTGTGCGGCATCAAAACAACTGCGTCGGCCTGTCAGGGTGTAGGAGATGCCGCAGATGATACTGCATGTGGAGCGGCAAACGTTTTGCCAAATAGAGAAGACGATCCAGCCGAGACAGTATCGCCTGGCTACGCGGCGAGCGGGCCACGACCAGTTCATAATAGGGCGACTCCTCGCCCGCGTACATCATTTTATAGTGCGAGCTCCCCAATCCCAGGTTGACGCGGCGGAATCCCCGTGCAATCGCCCAGCGCGTGGTGTGGTTGCATTCGACAAGACCCGGGCTATAGCGGTTCGGCATTACCTGGTGATTACGCCCCACGAACTGTTCGTACAATGTCCGGTGGCCCGGTACGTGAAACATGGTGGTGACAACCACGGTCTCTTCACCCAAGCGCAACCGTGAGACTGTCGCCGCACCCTGCCGAAGCGCCCAACGGATCGCAGCGCGGTAAAAGGTGACATTACGCGGATCATCAAAACAACAGCCGCCCACTTGATGGCACCAGCGTTGCCGATACATGGCGATCATCTCATCGAGCGCTTCCAATGCGGCTGGTTCGTCAGTGAGATGCTCCATGGTGACTTCGGGGTAATCTCGGTAGAGCATGCGCTCTGCACGGAGTATATCTTTGCGGGCCGATGGGGCGCTCGTGGCCAGGAACGCCTCCCAGCTTTCGGGCAGTCGGCTCCAGACCATGGGTAAACGCTCAATTTTTTTGTGCAAGTAGAGTCCTTCTGCCTCACAGGCGCGCCTGATATGCGCGGTCTGTTGTTGGTCGGCAGATGAGCCGATGGCGAGCATGGCGGCACCGCGTTGTTTTCGTAGCCAACCGAGTAGCCCGTCCCAGGCCTCACGTTCCTGTTTGCGGTCAAGCACGATCTGGGGTTCACCCTCACTGAAATAGGTGATGGTTTCCCAGGTCCACGGTGTCCGTTTGCGTAGAGGGAACAGTCCGATGGGCCGTCCACCCGCACGGACGATGACGATGCCCCAGGGGATGATAGCCCCGCTCTCGCAGGCAAGCTCGAACCACCTGCAGTGACGGTAGAGTGGGGCATCGGTATCCAGCGCGATGAGATAGTCCCAGGCATCGCGTAGCGGCGCATCTACAGCGCCACGCCACGGCAGCGCCTCCCAGTTGTCACATGACGCGAGCGTCGACGCCATCGCCTTTCTCCCGACGAACCACGACCGAGCAATCCATTTACCGCGCTGATGCGACCGGAACAACGCAGATATCGGTGCGCGAGTGCTTCCGCCACCTGGAGAGTTCATCAAGAGATGACGGCAAACTCCTGCTTACTGTAGCGTGAACATCCCGTGTCGGCATGTTCCATTCTGCGGCTATTTCGCGCTGTGGCGCGGCGTATGTCGTAACCTTGCGAGTATTGTGCTGTGTCACGAGGGGCGTCAGCCCGTTGGGCATACCTCGGGAAGCAGAGCACCAACAGCCCCGGCGCTGCCGGGGCTGTTGGTGCTCGCATGTCTGGCGCGTTTAGCGGAGGGGAATCTCACCGGAAAACACTTCTTCGGCGGGACCGGTCATGTAAATGTGATTATCCTCGTCGCTCCAGGTGATCTTCAGTGGGCCACCGGGCAGTTCGACGGTGGCGGTGCGCTCGGCATTGCCGGTGAGCACGGCGGCGACCAACGTGGCGCAGGCGCCGGTGCCGCAGGCTAAGGTGATGCCGGCCCCGCGTTCCCACACGCGCATCTTCAAGTAGCTGGGGGAGACCACCTCGACGAATTCGACGTTGGTCTTCTTCGGGAAGACGGCATGAGTCTCGATCTGCGCTCCCACGGCCGCCACGGGATAGCTCGCCAGTTCGCTGACGAAAAAGATCGCATGCGGGTTGCCCATGGATACCGCCGTGACGTGCAACGTCTGGTGGTCGATGGTCAGTGGCTCATCCACGACCTGTCCGGCGGGGCCGAACATGGGGATCTCGCTCCGTTCCAATCGCGGCTCGCCCATATCCACGCACACGCCCGTCACGCGCCCATCTGCCACGGCGAGTACCGGGGTGATGGGGCCGGCCAGGGTTTCCACGACAAAGGTGGTCCGCTCCGTCAGCCCGTGCTCATAAACGTACTTGGCGAAGCAGCGGATGCCGTTGCCGCACATCTCCGGCTCGCTGCCGTCGCTGTTGATGATGCGCATACGGAAATCGCCGGTCGTACTCGGCAGCGCCAGAATGAGCCCATCGCCGCCAATCCCGAAGTGGCGGTCGCAAAGCCACGCGGCTTGCTCAATTAATTGCTCGACATTATAAGAATGGCGCAGGCAATCGACGACGATGAAGTCGTTGCCCAGGCCGTGCATCTTCACAAATTCTACCGTGCTCATGCGTGTTCTCCTCACCGCTAAAGTGTACCCGCGGCGGTGGTGCGCTGTAAAGACGCTTACGCGACAGGTACTGTGCAGGGGGTGAGACAGCGACACGCGTCATCGCGCAGCGTCACCAGCGGTCGCCGCCCGTAGAGCACGTGCAGGCGTGTCGTCCCCTGCGCGCTGTGCGCCAGGTACAGGCGGATGTCGCCCTCCGGGTCCACTTCGATGCGCCGCAGCGGTGCGATGCCCGTGTCATCCTCGACGGAAAATTCCTCTCCCGTGCAGCTCGGCGTCCAGTCGCCGGAGCGGTTGCAACAGCGCACGGTAATGACCTCGCGCGTTGTGTCAGCAAATCGGGCCGTCGCCACTTCCGGGAAATGCGCTTGCAGCGGGAAGCCGTAGATGTGTTGCAGGGCGAGATCGGCGTAGCGTTCGCCGATGGTCACGTTGGCGACCGCGCCGTTGTGGATTTCGTCGGAGAGCGTGCCGTCCAGCGTCACCGCCAGGTAGACCTGCGGCAGTTCGTGCGCCAGTTGCCGTTGCGTTTCCCGCAGGGCGCTCCAGGTGGCGGCGCTCTCCGGATCGACCGGACAGAGATGCGCGCCCAGTTGCCCGGTGATGATGGGGAGTTCCGGCTGCCCCAGCCGTGCGCGGCAGAGCGCGACGAAGGCGCGAAAGCGCGCGGCATAGCGTCCCACCTGCTCGGGGTTGCAGTCGGACTCGCCCTGGTGCCAGAGTATGCCCTTCACCGCACCGCCCGCCTGCGCGCACATGTCGAACATGTTCTCGCTGAGGTCGCCCGCCGCGCCCTCGTCAGTGACCCAGCGCGGGATGGAACTGCCGCCGAGCGCGGTCGGGATGAGGCCGATGGGAATGCCGGTGCGCGCGAAGATGCGCTTGGCAAAGGCCAGCCAGGGGCTGTGGCCGTGGAAGACGCCGGTGATGGTGATCGGGTGCAGCGTGTGCGTCGCATCCTCCAGCGGATGGGTGGCGAGTTTCCATGTCTCGTCATTGGCGAAGAGGTGCACGCCCAACTGCGGACCGTCCTGCGCCGACCCCTTTCCAGTGCCGGAGGCGTTGCTCTGCCCGGCGATGAGGTAGAGGTCGCCGACGCCCAGATGGTGGCGGCAGTCGCCGCGCATGGCGCGCCGATCATTGGCGAGCGGGCGGCGCAGGCGCGTCTCCAGGCGATAGAGCCCGCCCTGTGGGATGTCGCGCAAAGTGAGGCGGAAACGCGTGGTGGCAAGGTCGAGTTCCCCGTCCTGCCAATCAAGATGCGCTGCGACCACCGCGCCGGTGTTTTCTTCCACCAAGCGCGCCTGAATGGCAAAGGTGGTTTCCGAGGTAGACCACGCGCCGGCTATCGTCAGGCTCGCCACCCCACGCGCGTCGCGCTGCAAAATCTGCCAATCATGCGGGCCATCAGTGATCGTTACTCCGGGGTTAAGCATCTACCAGTCCTCCAGGGCGAAATACCCCGCGATTATAGCAAGCCCTCGGTAAACGGACAAATCTACCTGACTTCAGAGGAGCATGGCAGCGGAACATCGGGATGTCCTGATATTGCCGCGAATTCAATCTATTTCACACGAACATGGCAGCTATACGCATTGTGTCCTGTCATGCAGTCTGTATCGTGGTGGTGAGCAAGCGTTTAGCGTTCAGTTGTAGTGGGGCGTGCAGATTGAGCGTCTGTAGCGCGCGCCAAGAGAAGGGACGACGTGACAACCCGCTACAGCTAAACGCTAAACGCTGACATACGCAACATGGCAGAGTGCATGACAACACACAACGCATATACACTTTAGTCTGTCTCTGGTTTGCTGTATAATCAAGCCATTACTTTTACGTGAATGGAGGTGCTATGGCCAGAGAATCAGCACGTACGCGAACAGGAATTGGTATACCGCCGACTCCACCGAGTTCGAGCCAAACAGCTCAACCCAGCTTCGGTCGTCGTCCGGCATCGGTCACAATCTTGGCAGCATTTCTGATCGTCATCTCGCTCTACTTTACCATCGGCACAGCCGGAACGCTGATTGAACGCATCGTTTCCCCACAGACCGTGCAATCGCACACGATTTGGTGGACGATTGGAATTGTCGTAATGCTTGTTACGTCCATCCCACTATTTATCTCTGCGCTGTCGCTTTTCCGTAAACGCCCATGGGCACGTTTGAGTACGATGATCCTCTCGGCGATAGATGCGATTTGTGCTTTGCTCTTTATTAGTCGAAGTCTGTTCTCATCAGCCATTACATTGCATAGTCTTTCGAGCTTCGATTTCGGGATTGTCATCTGCCTGCTGATAGGTTGCATACCAGCCCTTGTGCTCAACCGGCCAGTTGTTAGAACATATTTTCAGCCGTATGAATGCAAGATGTAGGGGCTGTTCACCACCTGGGATAACCATGCTCCCATCGTCCCCCGAGCCGCCGCCCGTTCTTCACAATCTTATGCTCGTGTGATAGGCTATACACATGTTATGGAGCAGTTGGCACAACCATACCGGCGACGGACAGCAATTTTCGTACTGCGCTGACCCTGACATGACGCCCGATGTGTACCGGCGCGCGTTGCGTACCGGGCCTTGGCAGGCGTTCGCGCTGACGGAACACGCCTTCGCGCTGGCCTTTCCGCCCGACAAGCAGCCGTGGCCGCACCAGTGGTATCATCAACCGGAGCGTCTGTGGGAGTATCGGACGTTTCGCGAGGACAAGACCGCGCAATACCTGGAGCGGATGGCAAAAGTTTGTGACGGCGAGCGCATCTTCAGCGGACTGGAAGTCGAGGTCGCCTGCGACGGCACGTTGAGCATGGAATCGCTGCTCTGGCCCTACCTCGATGTCGTCATCGGTTCCATTCATTATCTCCCCGGCGAGCATGCGGACTACTGTGACGCGCACATCGACCAGCTCAACTCCCTGCTGCGCTATCCTATCGACATCCTCGGGCATCCGTTTCGCGAGCTCTCGCACGCCGGCCCCGTACCTGTCGAGATCATTGACGAGACGTTGCGCCGCGCCAAAGGCGCCGGCATCGCCATTGAGATCAATGCGCACATGCCCATCGACTGCGATGCCGAGGTGCTCGCGCGCGCCGTGCGCATGGGGCTACAGGTCGCCTTTGGCCTCGACGCACATCATCGCCACGAACTCCCGCTCTACAGCTATTTTGAGCAGGTGATCGATCAAAGCGGCGTGGACCCGAGCGAGATAAAACTCTTTCATCCGGTGCGCCGCAACCCGAAACCGCGCGCGCTCATCCGATAAATTATACGCATGGTGTTTGTCGTGCAGCCTGTCTCGTGGTGTGAGCAAGCGTGTAGCGTCTGGCGTCTAGCGCTTGGGTATCCCGAGTGCCATCGTCCCCTATCTGCGAAACGCCAGACGCTGACGTGTGCATGCACGCAGAGTGCATGACAAAACACCATCGGTATTACACCGGCAAATGCGTTTGGCCGCGCCAACACAGGCGCAGCGCAGTCGACAGCTCTCGGTACTCCGGATTACGACTGAGCAGCGCGTCCGCCGTGCGTAAATACCATTCCATGGCCGCCAAGCGCGCGCCCTCCTCGAATTTGCGATAGAAATTTGCTGCCGACCCGGCGTAGAAGAGCAGCTTCATGATAGCCGCCGCCTCCAGCGCCTCCGGGCTGACGACCAGGGCGGTGGGGGTCGAAGCGGGGAGCAGTTCGTGGTAGAAGGCCAGCAGCGCCTCGATTTCCTCGGCAGTGAGGTCCGCCTCCGGGCTGTAGAGCAGGGTCGCCACGTCGAAAGCCGCAGGGCCCATGGTGGCTTGTTCGAAATCGACGGCCACAGCGCGCTGCTCGGTCAGGTGCAGGTTGCCGGGCGTGTATTCGAAGTGGATGAAGGTCCGCGGTTCATTCATGAGCAGGGTGACGAGCGGGCGCAAGGCGACCTCCAACCGTCCGCGTTCGGCGGAGGAGAGCTGGCGGCGGTCGAGCGCGACGATGCGGTTGAGCGCGATGGTGGTGGTATTGCAATAATATTCCGGCGTGAGCACCTCTTTGACGATCTTCGCGATCTCGCGTTCCAGCTTGGGCAAGGCGGGCAGCGCGTGGACGCGCATTGTCACCAGCGTTTCCAATCCCAGGCGCACCAGGGCGCGTCGTCCGCCGCGGTCATCGGCGGGCAGCTCTTGCAGCGCTTGTGCCAAGCCATGGGTGCCGAGGTCTTCCATGAAGAGCACGCCCAGCCGCGACCCGAGGTGGCCGCCCAGCAGTCGCGGTACCGGCGCTTGCGCCTCACGCAGTAATTCCAGCACGCCACGCTCGCGCCGGTAACAGGCAGAGAAAAAGGTCACCTGCGCTTCCTGGAAACATTTGGCGATGAGATGCGTGGGTAAATGTGTCTCCCCGGCCTCCAGCGTAATGCGGTAGAGATTGTTGCGCGAAGGCTTTTGAATGCGTTCGAACGCCTGAACGGGTAGCGGGCCCTTCACCTCTAGCGCCCGGCTGATTTCCGCCGGGGTCATCTGCAACGTGTCCGCCAGTGCGCTCAGCGGGCCGTGGTCGTGCGTGGTGGCCTCGTCGTGCGGGGCCAACCGCGTTTGCGCCCAGTGCAATGCCTCGTGCAGTTCCTCCCGGCGTGTGGTGAGCGTGGTGTCCATGCGCCGGTAGAGGTCGCTGCCGCTCTCCTGAACATCCACCTCCGCCGCGCTTTCGGACTTTTGTTGTTCGTAGGTGAGCAAATCTCGCAGGTCTTGGGTGTAGCGGAGCGCCCCTTCGATTTCACCGATGAGCGCCTGCACCTCACCCGCGGCGGGCAGCAGGCCGACGCGGTTTGCCAGCATGGCGGCGTGCTCGCGCGCCTGATGGTAGAGCCGTCCCGCGAGGTGGCCAACGCGCACTTTGGCGCTCTGGATGGTTTCAGAGAGGCCGGGCACGCGCCCCAGGCGCGCGGCGGGCAGTTGCTCCCAGAGTTTGATGGCGCGCAACAGTTCATCGCGCCCAAAGTAGATCTTGCCCAGTTGCACGACCAGCGTCTCGCGGATGAGCAGATTCCGCAGCGGAATCTCTTCCCACTCCTCCGCGGCACGATCGAACAACTTGTATTCCGCGTAAATCTTCCCCAAGGTAGCGCGCGCCTCGATCTCGGAAATGCTGCGCCAGAGAATGCTCTCCGCTGCAATGGTATCGATCATGCTTTCCGAAATGTCGGTGACCTCTTCCACGGCATACCAGCGCACGCCGAGGAACTCCACCGGCAGGCCCTTGTACAGCGCCAGGAAGCGTTCGCGCTCGCCATCCAGACGTTCCAGCCCCAGGAAATAATTCGCGCGCACCACCTTCTGCAGCGCCGCGAAGCCGAGGAAACCGACTTGCAGCAACAGGCCGAGCAGCCAGAACCAGCCAAAGCCCACCAGCCCCCATTCCGCCTGCACGGCGAGCAGGGCCAGCGCGACGGATACCACGCCCACACTGCTGAAGAGCGCGAGAATCGGCCACGGTCCCCAGGTGAGCCATTGGAAATGGTGGTGCAGCGGCGTGCAAAGGAACGGTCGGAAGATCTCCGTCGTTTGGTGCCGCAACAGCTTCACCGGGCCACGGAAAAATTTGATCACCGACACCTGGATCACCACGGAGACCGTGTCGATGACGAAGGGCGCCGCAAAGAGCAGCAGCAGCCATTCCGTGCGGGAAATTAACGCCAGCGCGCCCAGCGCCGCGCCTAGGCCGAGCGCGCCGGTATCCCCCATGATGATGCGCGCGGGAGGGCGATTATAATACAGGAAGCCGGCAAGCGCCGCCAACATCAATAGCGGGATGAGCAGCGGAATGCCCTCTTGATGGAGCACGCCGCCCAGCAGCAGATAGCCGGCAAAGGAGATGGCCAGCCCGCTGCCCG
>DASXVL010000519.1:0-1606 GCA_036504255.1 Armatimonadota bacterium
CGGCCATATTCAAGCTCGCGGAAGTGCTTGACAAACAACGGGCGGGACGTGAGAGGGTCTGTGGGGATATTGAAAAAGCCGTGCACCTGCGGCGAGTGCAGCGTCATCGTGAGAACGTGGGTAGCGCCCGCGGCTGACAGCATATCGGCTACCAGGCGCGCTGTGATGGATATTCGCGGGGCGTCTTTCTTGTCGGAGCGCGCATAGGAAAAATAGGGAATCACAGCGTGTACTTCACGCGCCGCAGCGCTGCGCGCTATGTCCAGCATCATCAACAACTCCATCAAGTTGTCGCTGACGGGCGGGACGAGCGATTGGACAATGAACACGGTGCGGCCGCGCACCGGTACGCCCAGTTGCACATACAGGTTATCGTTGCTGAAGCGGGAGAAATGAGATGGGTCCAGTGGACAGGAAAGGTACGATGCGATCCCAGCCGCCAGTTGGCTATGTGACCGCCCGCTGAAAATACGTACATCGTCTGGGTCTAATGCAGTTACCATGAACTTAACTTCCTAAATGTAGTGTGCCTAGTTTAGTACAATCTATTCGATGATGACCGTCACGCTGCGTGTCTGGCGCACCGGCAACCACTTCACCGACTATAACGTCAACGTGCCCGCTGGCAGCTACGTGATCGACGCCATCGAGCGCGTATTCGCGCAGCCCGACACCGAACTGGTCTGGCGGCACGCCTGCCATCACGCCTCGTGCGGATCCTGCGGCGTGCGCATCAACAGCGTCGAGAAGCTGCCGTGTGTGACGCCGCTATCCGATTATCCCACCGGCAAACCAATCACGCTCCAACCGTTGGCGCATTTGCCGCGCATCGGCGACCTGGTTGTGGACTTCGCGCCATTCTTCGAGCGCATGCGGGCCGTGGGAATGCCTGCCGTCCGCGCCGATGAAACAAACTGCGGCGCCGAAGGCGTGACGTTTGACAACCGCGAGGACATGCGCTTCGAGAGCTGCATCGAATGCGGGCTGTGCGTCTCGGCGTGCCCGGCGATGGCGAACCCCAGATTTCTCGGGCCGGCGGCGCTGGCCGCGGCGGAACGCCTGACACAGGAGCCGCGCGGCGCCGACATCGCCTCATTACTGCAACTGGTGGATTCGTCGGCTGGCATCTGGTCATGCCGTTCCTCGTATCAATGCAGCGCTGTGTGCCCTTCGGGCGTCGACCCGGCCGGGGCCATCATCCGGCTGCGCAAGCTCGTGTAGCCTGGTCCCCGTCGACCTCCAATGCGGCGCGCACGAGCCCAAAAGGAAGTTGTGAACGGTTGGCGTCAGCATCCTGAGCGGAGCGGCGCGCACGAGCCGATGACGAAGCCCGTGCCGTCATTCGCGCCGCGCAGTCGAAGGATGATGTACGAAGCAGTGAATGGTGTTTGACCAAATCTCTAATCTCCAATCTCTAGCTGCCACGGCGCATTCTTCGACTGCGTGCGGCCACATAGTGCTGTGCCAACCTTACGAACCCTCGGCCGCACTCCGCTCAGAATGCATATATCCGCCAGATATTCATCCTGAGCGGAGCGGCGCGCATGAGCCAATGACGTAGCATCTACCGTCATGCGCGCCGCGCAGTCGAAGGATGATGTACGAA
>DASXVL010000520.1:0-6930 GCA_036504255.1 Armatimonadota bacterium
CACGTGCACCCCCTGGTAGGTGCACGTGGTCAATGGTGGGGGACTGCGCAGCGCCATGCAGGCTTACTTGCCGCCGGCTTTGTTCTCCAGCATGGTAAAGAGCTCATCCATACGATTTTTGCCCCTTTGCGCCATGGGCGAATCTTTCGGCGGATTGAAGGGATTGAAGTTCTGCATGGTCGCCGGGTCGAAACGCGAGCGATTGCCGCCACGCGCGCCGTTCCCAGGTCCACCGGAACCACCCCGCGCGCCACCGCCGGAACCGCCACGGCCCGGCGCTTTCAGCTTGCCGATCTCTGTCAATTGCTGATCGGTCAACACTTGCTTCAGCGCGGCGATGGTGGCCTTTGCTTGATCTTGCGTCATGGACGGCTGGGTGCGCAGCGGCTGCAAGACCGTCAGAATCTGCTTGGCCTGCTCCGAGCTGAGCGGCGCGATGCCCATCTTCTCCAGGCGGGCGATATTGCCCGTCATGCGACTCACTTCGAAGGTATACTTATGCGACTCACGGAACGCCGCCATCTGCGCGCGGCCACCGCCGCCAGATCCACTGTCAGCGGTCGCCGTTGCGGACGCGCCGGCATTACTACCGCCGGTCGTGCCCTTTTTCCCAGCGCACCCCGCGACGAGTAACCCGCCCAGTACGACTATCGCCAGTACCAGCACCATAATACGTTTCATCATTTCCCCCTTTGACCCGATTATTCGTAACGTAGCGCATCGATCGGGTCGAGATTCGATGCCTTCAACGCCGGAAAGAACCCGAAGCCGATGCCGACCAATGCCGAGAAGCCGAACGACACGCCGATGGAAATCATGGAGACGGAGACGTTCCATCCGGTGATCTTGCCGGCGATCAACGCGGCCAGCATACCCAGCGCGATGCCCAGCGCGCCGCCTAGCAGCGACAAGACCAACGCCTCCACCAGGAACTGCCATTGGATATCCCGCCGTCGCGCGCCCAGCGCCATACGGATACCGATTTCGCGGGTGCGCTCCGTCACCGACACCAGCATAATATTCATGATACCAATGCCGCCGACGAGCAGCGACACGCAGGCGATACCACCGAGCAGCATGGTAAACATATTCGCCGTTTGGTCCGCCATCTGCATGAACTCCGCCTGGTTGCGGATGACAAAGTCGTCATCCGCGCCGTCAGCAATCTTATGGCGCTTATGCAACAAGGCGGTAATTTCCTGCGTCGCCTGGTCCATCATCTCCATGGTTTTCGCTTGTGCGCCGATGGTGCGCACGTATTGCAGCCCGAACACCCGGCGCATGGCCGTGGAGACGGGGATAAAGAGCATGTCGTCTGCATCGCCAAAACTACCGGCGGCGCCCTTCACCGCCATGCGCCCGATAATGGTAAAGCGAATGCCGTTCACGCGGATAGACTTGCCGATCGGTGAGACTGTGCCAAACAGATTCTCCGCCGTGGTATTCCCGATAATCGCCACCTTACTCAGCGAATGCACGTCACGGTCGGTGAAAAATTTCCCTACCGCCACGGTATAGTTGCGCACGCTCAGATAGTCGGGCGTGGTACCGAGCACCGTGGTATTGGTATTCTGATTTTTGTATTTGATTTGCGCGTTGCGCTGCACTTCCGGCTCCGTCGCCTGCACCGAGGGACAGGACGTCGGAATGGCCAACGCATCGTCGAGCGTGAGCGTCTGGCTGCTGCCAAACCCGCCCATCGCCGGTCCGCTGTGCGATTGCCCCGACATAATCATCAACAGATTGGTACCCATGCCTTGGATCTGTCCCATCATGCGCTCGCGAGCGCCTTGCGCGATGGCTAACATGGTGATGACCGCAGATACCCCGATGATCACGCCGAGCATGGTCAAGGCGGAACGCATTTTATTGGCCACCAGACCTTCTAATGCCACTTGCATGCTGTCCCACAGGTTCATAATTCATCCTCCGATGGCAACTGCGCCAGCATGTCACGTGCATTCAGCGGTTTCGCGACCTGATCATCCGCGACAATATGCCCATCTTTAAAGCGAATAATCCGCTGCGCGTGATGGGCGATGTCCTCTTCATGCGTGACGATGATGACCGTTTTGCCTTCCGCATGCAGATCCTGAAAGATCGCCATGATCTCTTCACTGGTGCGCGTATCCAGGTTCCCGGTCGGTTCGTCGCCGAGCATAATGACCGGATCGTTCACCAGCGCCCGGGCAATAGCCACGCGTTGCTGCTGCCCGCCGGAGAGTTCATTCGGCTTATGGTCCATGCGGGAGCCCAGCCCGACACGCTCCAGCGCGGCGCGCGCCCGCGTCTCCAGGTCTTTCGCGTCCGGGTTGTAGAGCATGGGCAGCATCACCTGGCGCAGGGCCGGACGTCGTGGAATCAGGTTAAATGTCTGAAAGACAAAGCCGATTTTCCGGTTGCGTACCGCCGCCAGCTCGTCGTCGCTCATGCCGGCGACCTCCAGCCCATCCAGAATATAGGATCCGTCCGTGGGTTTATCCAGACAGCCGACGATATTCATAAAGGTCGATTTGCCGGAACCTGAGGGACCCATGATCGCTACGAACTCCCCGATCGCGATATCCAACGAGACACTTTTCAGCGCGCGGACGGCAATATCTCCCATCTGGTAGACTTTTTGTAGGTTCTCCACTCGAATCATATCGTGATCCTTTCCTCCCACGCGACACGGGAACAGCCCGCCTTACGCAGGGCGCGGCCTGGGGACAGGCACCGAATTTGCTGTCGCGGATACGGTGCTCAACACAGCGTATGTTGCCTGTCCCCCGTCGATAGGCGCGGCTATCCTCGTTAGAATATGCGCGGTCCACCACGACCGCCGCCGCTTCGTCCGCCTGGCGAACTCCCTCCCGTGGGCGTGGCTCCGGCTTTCTTCGCCGCAATCACGGCGGTCACCACGGTATCGCCTTCTTTCAGACCACCCATAATCTCCGTCGTATCGGTACCGACCACGCCGACTTCCACGTCGCGCGTCTCCTGCACGCCGTTCACGAGCACGGTGACCGTATTGCCATTACCGGTATCCGACTCTTTCACCGCTTCACTGGGCACGTTCAACACGTTCGCGCGGTGCGCGGTGATAAACGTACACGTGGCATTCATGCCCGCCTTCAGCCGATGGTCGGGAATGGTCACTTCCACGGTGACCGGAATGGTCGTCACGTTCTGCGTCACCACGGCCTCGGGCGCGACTTTCGTCACCTTGCCGGCAAAGGGTTCATTTTGGTAGGCGTCAACCGTGATATCGACGTCCTGTCCCACTTGCACCTGCGCGATGTCCGTTTCATCGACTTGCACCAGCGCCACCATATGATTGGTATCGGCCATGTCAACAATCGTCACCCCGGCGCCCGAGCCCCCTAACGAGGAGCGTCCCGCCGTCACGATGGAGCCGTTCTCCACGTATTTCTTGACCACCACCCCGTCACTGGGGGCGACCACGGTGGTATAGCCGACTTGCGTCTCCGCATTTTTCAGCGACGCAGCCGTATGCGCCAACGACGCGCGCGACTGAATAATGTCTTCGCGCTTCATCTGCTCCTGGTAGGCGTTGCCCTTCGCGGAGTCCAACGACGCCTGCGCCTGTTTCAAGGTGGCGCGCGCCGCCGCGACGTCTTGTTGTTTCAGATCATCCAACTGTCCATTCGCCCGCGCGTTCTCCAAGCTGGCTTTCGCCTGGTCCACCTTGGCCTGCGCCGACAGTAGATCCTGGTCCGCCTCATCCTTAACGGTATCCATTTTATTTTTGGCGGTGTCCAATTGCGCTTGCGCCACCCCGAAGGATTGCTCGGCGCTATCGACATCACTCTTCGGCACAAAGCCCTTGGCCAGCAGCGCGCGTTGGCGCGCGATATTCTTCTCCGCCTGCGCATAATTGGCGCGCGCTTGATCGTAGTTCGCCTTCGCGGACGCCAATTTCTGCGATACCAGGGCGCTTTTCGTCTGATTCAGTGTCGCCTGCGCCGCCGCCAGCCCGCTTTGCGCCTGCTTCACCGCCGCGGTCGTCAGCGAGGGCTGCACTTGCGCGCTTTTGCTCGCCTGTATCAAGCGCTGGCTCGCCGCTTCGACGGCTTGCTCGGCGGAACGTACGTTGGCGTCATTCTGAATGCGCTGCAAGATTTCGCTTTGCTTGGCCTGCGACACCTTGGCTTGCGCGCCGGCCATATCGGCCCGCGCCTGCGACAACGCCGTCAAGGAGTCCGCCGGGTCAATCTTCGCGATCAACTGCCCCTTGCGCACGACGTCCCCTTCGTCCACTGCGAGTTGCACAATGGTGCCGCCCACATTCGATTTCACTTCGACGGTGGTCAATGGTTGCAGCACACCGGTGGCCGACACACTGGCCGTGACGTCTCCCCGCGTGACTTGCGCGGTCTTAATCGTCGGCGCATCCGCTTTGTTGTTGCGAAAATGCAGATAGCCGAATGTACCTGCCCCGAGTACGACAATCGCCAAAATGATCGTCCCGAATAGTCGTCGCTTACTTGCCATAGAGACCTCCTTGTGTGCCGGTTGCATAGTCGATTTGGGCGAGTGCGGTGTAGTAGTCATAGCGTGCTTGCACCGCGTTGCTCTGTGCGGTAATGAGCGTGAGTTGCGCGTTCAGCAGATCGAGCGGTATGGCCAGCCCCTGTTGGTAGCGCTCTTGCTGTGCGTCGAGGTTCTGTTGCGCCGATTGGACACTGAGGTCGCTGGCCGCCAGCCGCTCCTTGGCATTGGTGAGATTGAGGTAGGCGGATTGCACGTTGGCGCGAATATCTTTTTCGACCTGCGCGGCACGTACCTGGGCGCTGGACAAATTCGCCTGCGCGTCGTGATACGCCGCCCGGTTGTTGCCGCCATCGAACAAGTCAAAGGCGAGGCCACCGTTAATCGTCATGACATTTGACTTGCTGCCGGACAGCGGTTGGTCGAATTGCCCACTGACGACCGGATAGGGGCGTAAGAGAATCTTCCTGGCGCTCGTGCTGGCCTTGGCGCTCTCCACGCCCGCCTTGGTCTGCAGCACGTCGGGGCGCTTCGCGAGTCCCAGCGCCGTATAGGCATCCAGACTCTGGATCGGGGCATCGGTGGGCAGGACAATATCCTGCACGGCAAAATCCGCACCCGGATTGACGCCCATATCATTCTGCAAGGTCACGGCAGCGGTACGCACCGCGTTCCGCGTCGCCAATTGATCGACGAGCGCATTGGCGAGCGACGACTGCACCGGCAAAGTGTCAACTTTGGCCGAGGCGCCCAGTTCGACGCGCGTTTGCACCAGCGTCAATTGCCCCTGCAAGTATTTCACCTGCGCGTCCGTGACGCTGGCAAGCTTTTGCTGGCGCAGCACGGCGAGATAATCGCTGGTGACCGCAAAGGTCACCGTCTGCGTCGTCCGGTCCAGGGCATAACGATCCTGCAGCACGTTCGCCGCGGCGCCACGGACATTCGCTTCTCGAATGCCCCCATCATAGAAATTCTGCGACACCGATAACGCGGTACCGGTGCCGGTGTTCCCCAGCCCGGAGCCGCCCGTATTGCCGCCGGCGCGCGATACGAACAACGTATTACTCACCGCCAGTTGCGGATAATATCCGCTTTTCGATTGCGTCACCCGCGCCTTCGCGCTCTGCACGCTGTTTTGTCCCACCAGGATATCCGCCTGGTTCTTCAGAGCAATCGCCAGACAGTCCTGCAAAGACAGACTCGGCGTGGCTGCAGGCGTAGGCGCGGGTGGCGCCTCTTCCGCACAGACCGGCAACAGCAGCAGTAACGCCGCCGCACCCCACAGTACCTTGGACAACATCATTTTCCGCATCGTGGCGCTCCTTCGACCGGCAACTCGACACGCCGGCCTCTTCGATCAATCATCGTTCCATAGATGATGGCAAGTGCTCGTTACAGCCCCTCGGGTCGTATTGTCAGCAGGCCACGCATGACGTCCATTGCCTGCAGCAAATTGGCGCAGTCATCATCCGAGAGCGCGGACAGATAGCGGGCAAACGTCGCCAAGGCCCCCTGGTGCGCGCGCTCCAAAATATCCGTGCCCTTCGCGGTCAACGTCAGCAGGATACGCCGACGGTCCGCGATATCGTTCACCCGCGACAGATATTGCCGTTCGACCAGCCCATCCACCAGCCGGGACGCGGAGGACAGGGTGACCGCGATATGCTCGGCGACCTCCGAGAGCGACGCCCCCTGGTGTATGCTGATAATTTTCAAGGCGCGAAATTGCGGCATGGTGAGTTCGCTCATACTCTGCCGCCGCATTTCCTCCACCAAATTCCGCATCACCAGCGGGATGGTCTCGATGACCTGACCTGCGCATTGCCGTGCCATATCCTGCTGCATTGCTTCACCTCTACAATAGTTTCTCACCGTGATAGTTGAGTGACTCAAGTATATGGCGCGCAAAATGACGCGGTCAAGTAGCAGTACGCTACCCACCCATTGGGCTTCACCCTATGCTCCCGCCGTCCGCTCTCCTTGCGTACCGGCGATATCAACTAGAAAGACGATACCGCTGCAACATCACAAATACATCACAAGAGCTTGGCGATTCGATCATTTTTCCTGGGCAATCGGCAGCAGGCGTCATGTTACGCCACACCGCCGTACCCCACTGCTTTCATCGCCGAGACGACCTGACAGCTACCCTATCACTAGCTTATAGGATAGTTATGAAAAAGTTATGAAAAACCGGGAGGTACGGCGAAATGAGGAAATTCTGCGGTTGTCTTGCTCTGGCAAGGCATATGAAAGGAAGCGGGGCGCTCTGCCCTGCGGGCAGGCCTTCCTTCCAAACGGTGCTGCTTATCATGCCGGGTGGCAAGGGCAGTCAGCCCAATCATGTCTCCAGACATGGACGAGGTTTTTGCCTTTCCTCTCGGCGGTAGCAAGAGCACCGTTTGGAAGGTTGGCCTGCCCTCGGCACGAGGGCAGAGC
>DASXVL010000521.1:0-4202 GCA_036504255.1 Armatimonadota bacterium
CAGTACGGTACGTGGATCACGTATGGGTCAGGCGAATGGGTTCTCGCCCGGATAGCGTAGCTGCGTAGGCAGCGGGGTGTTGATATCGCGCACGCCCAGCAGTTTCACGGCGTCGTAGAGGGCCTCACCGCACTGCGTGAAGGCAATGGCGGCGTGGTGCGGATAGCGCTTGCCGACGAGCACGTGGCGGTAGAAGCGGGCGAAATCCGGGATGCCGAAGATGCCGATGCTGCCGAAGCTGTGCGGGTCGATGTCGAGTACTTCGCCTTCGGCGATATAACTGGTTAAGGTTCCCTCGGCGGTGCCTTGGACGCGAAACACCGTCGTGGGGCCCGGTTTGAGCTGCCCTTCGATGGTGCCGCGGGTGAAGTCCGGCTCGCTGCCCGGCTCTTCCATCAGGCGATGCATGATGAACTGGTAGCTCATCTTGCAGCTCTTCGTACAGCAGCTCGGCGTATTGCCACAGTGGAAGCCCATGAAGAGATCGGCAGCCGTCGCGCCCTTCAGGTCGGCGCCGTCGATTAAGTCGTTGGGGACGGTGTTGTTGATGTCGAGCAGCGTGGCGGGGAAATTGCTGGCGAGCTGCGCGATATATTCGCTGAGCGCCCCGTAGAGATCGACCTCGCAGGCCACGGGAATGCCTTTCGCGGCCAAGCGCGAGTTGACATAGCAGGGCACAAAACCGAAGGCTTTTTCAAACGAGGGCCAGCACTTGTTCGCGAAGACGCCGTACTGGCGTGAGCCCAAGTTATTTTCACAGAAGCGCAGCAGCGTCAACTCGAAGCGCGCGAGTTTGGGCAGCAAGTCGGGGTAGGGGCTCGCCGTACCGAGCTCGGCGGCCATCTCCTCCACGATCTTGGCGATTTCGGGATCGTCCGGGTTTGTCTCCTGGTAGAGCGCCCACAGATCGAGTTCGCTATTCTCCATCACTTCAATGCCCAGCTCATAAAACGGCTTGATGGGCGCGTTGCACGCATAGAAATCTTGTGGGCGCGGGCCAAAGCCGAAGATCTTCAAGTTCTTGACGCCGATCACAATGCGGGCGACCGTTTGGAAGTGCTTTACCTGGAGCGCGAGTTCATCCGGCAGGCCGACCGGCCATTGCGGGATGAAGACGGGCACATTGCGCAGGCCGAAGTTATAGGAAGCGTTGAGCATGCCGCAATAAGCATCGCCACGGCCATCGACCAGCAACGCTTTGCTCTCTTCGGCGGCGGCAATGGCCATGACCGGCCCGGGGAACTGCTGCGCGAAGATGGACAGCGGACCCTCGGGGCCAAAGTTGCCCAGATAGATGACGGCCGCGTTGGCCCCCGCATCGGCCGCTTCTTTGAGCGCGGCGAGCGCATCGTTCTCGTTCTCGATGATGGTGGTGAGCAGCGCCACGGGTACGCCGATCTTCGCGCACGACTCGGCGAGTATCCGTGAGCGCCGCCGCGTCAGGTCTATCGGGAAGCAATCGCGGCTGACGCCCACGATGGCCAGTTTTATTTCCGGTGAATTCAGTAGTTGCATAGTACTGCGAAAACCTTTCGTATGTGATAGACAGCTGACGTGTGCGACTCCGGTATGGGCGTACACCCCGCTCGCGTACTTGTTGGTCATCAGTTTGCGGACAGGTTACTTTTGTCCGTAGTACGCCCCAGCGCCATGTTTGCGCAGAAAGTGCTTTTCCTGCAAGACATCCGGAATGCGCTCACACTGTGGCCGCAGCGCCTCGGTGAGCGTCGCCAGCGTCGCTACTTCTTCCAGGATGATGGCATTCTCGACGGCCTGCGCCGGTGTCGTTCCCCAGGTGAAGGGGCCATGATGCGGCACCAACACCGCCGGGACATGGAGCGGGTTGCAGTCCGCCTCCGTGAAACATTCCGCGATCACTTGCCCCGTTTGCCATTCATATGCGCCCTGCACTTCATCCGCCGTCAGTTCCCGGCAGAGGGGCACTTCGCCATGGAAGGTATCCGCATGTGTGGTGCCATAGCACGGAATCGGGCGACACGCCTGCGCCCAACTGGTCGCCTGGCGGGAGTGCGTGTGCACGATGCCGCCCAGCAGCGGAAAGCGCTGATACAGGCAGACGTGCGTCGGCGTATCGGACGAAGGGCGCAGACGCTCGCCGGGCAACGGATCGCCCGTGGCCAGGGAAACCAATACAATATCGTCGGGTTGCAGCGCGTCATACGCCACGCCGCTCGGCTTAATGGCGACAATGCCGCGTTCGCGATCCACGCTGCTGGCATTCCCCCAGGTGAGTACGACCAGCCCGGCCTGTACCAGTTGCAGGTTCGCGGCCCAGACGGCCTCTTGCAGTTGCTCAAGCATGAACGACGCCACGGCGCACCTCGTCTCGGATATTCAGTAGTTCTTTCATGACGTCCGCCAGACTTTGTGTGCCCGTCGTCCCGAAGGCGTCGTGCAGTTGGCGATAGAGCGCGTACAGCCGGCTATAGATCTCAGTGTTCTCTGAGATCGGCGTAAACACGGTGTCTTGCACGCCGGTCATGTGCGCCGTCGCCTCGGCGAAGGTCGGGTAGGCTCCGGCGGTGACCGCGCCGCAGATGGCCGCGCCGAGCGCGCAGGTTTGCGTGCTGCGGGAGATGGACAACGGACGCCCCATGATATCGGCGTAGATCTGCATCACCATGGGATTTTTCGCAGAAATGCCCCCGCAGTTGATGATGCGCTCGACCGGCATGCCGTATTCTTTAAAGCGCTCCATGATGACGCGTGCGCCGAAGGCGGTGGCTTCCACCCAGGCGCGGTAGAGTTCGGCCGGGGTAGTCTGCAGCGTCAGGCCGATGACGCCGCCCGTTAAGCGCTGATCGACCAACACCGTGCGGTTGCCGTTGTGCCATTCCAGCGCCAATAGCCCGCTTTCGCCGGGACGCATGGTTGACGCTTGTGCGGTCAACTCGACATGGCCGAGTCCGGCAGGTTGTACGCTGTTTACAAACCAGTTAAAGATGTCGCCCACCGCCGACTGTCCGGCTTCCAGGCCGTAAAAGCCGGGGAGAATGGACTCGGGGACGATGCCGCAGAGGCCGGGAATATCCGGCAACGCTTGCGCCAGCGGCGCAACCATCAAGTCGCAAGTGGACGTTCCGATAATTTTGACCAACGCGCCGGGGGCGATGCCCGCGCCGATGCCGCCCAGGTGCGCGTCGAACGCGCCAATGGAGACCGGAACACCGGCCGGAAGTCCGGTCCGTGCGGCCCACGCGGCGCTCAAGGTCCCCGCCGCTTGCCCCACCGTCGCGGCCGTT
The DNA here is from genome assembly GCA_036504255.1 of Armatimonadota bacterium. Classification (GTDB taxonomy): domain Bacteria; phylum Armatimonadota; class Hebobacteria; order CAIYQO01; family CAIYQO01; genus DASXVL01. The sequence continues at coordinate 3,264 of DASXVL010000521.1, forward strand.
TCCGGCAAGGTGCGGCGTACGCGCACTAACTGCGGATCGAGCTGGGCGAGGAACTCTTCGTCAGGATACCCGCCCCAGGACTGATGGAAGAGCCCTTTATGCCCGGCGGCGCAGATGCCCCGTTTGAGCTGTGCCGGGTGCGTGCTGTCGCAGAGCGCGGCGGGCAGCCAATCGGCGTGTTCCACCCAGGTGTGGGCGGCCGCAAAGACTTCCGGGTTGGCGCGCAGGCAGCGGAGGAGCTTAGCCCAGAACCACTCGGCGCTGTAAGTGCCGCCGCATTTCGCCAGGTACTGCGGGCGTAGCTTCGCCGCTAGCGCGGTGATTTCGCCCGCTTCGGCGTGGCTGGTGTGATCTTTCCAGAGGTAGGCCATGGCGGCCATGGTCTCGGCAAATTCCGGTGTCAGCGCTAATGGGGTCCCTTCGGCATTCACCGGAATCGGCGTCGAACCCGTGGTGTCCACGCCCAGGCCGATGACCTGTGCGTGCGTAAAGCCCGGCAGGGTCGCCGCCTGTGAGAGGACGTCGAGCATCACCGCCGCGGCGCCATCCAAATAGTCCTGCGGATGCTGGCGCGCCAGGTCAGGATTTTGCGCATCGAGCATGATGCCCGCGTTACCGTGCGGATAGCCAAAGACGCTGGCGGCGATCTCTTCACCGGTCTGCACCTGCACCAGTAGTGCGCGCACCGAATTGGTGCCGTAGTCTAAGCCAATCGTATATTGTGTCATGTTGTTATTCCTTGACGCCCGTGACGTCCGCGCCCATGGCTCGCTGATAAACCGTGGCATAGTCCGGAATGCCGGTGGCCCCGCCGACGGTGCCGATGCAGAACGAGGAGCAGGCGTTGCCGATGCGCGCGGCCGTGAGTACCGCTTCGCCATGGCATAACCCGGCGATGAACCCGGCGTCACAGCAATCCCCGGCCCCCGTCGTATCGAC
>DASXVL010000522.1:0-4259 GCA_036504255.1 Armatimonadota bacterium
ACCGGCGCGCGCCGCACGCAAAACCTGGTGGTGCCGCGACAGATCTCCATGTACCTGTGCCGCCAGCTCATCAGCGCCTCCTTCCCGGAGATCGCACGCCGCTTTGGCGGACGCGATCACAGCACGGTCATGTACGCCTGCACCAAGCTGGAACAGATCATGAAGATCGATCGCAAAGTCCGCGCCATCGTCGGCGAACTCACCTCGCAGCTGCAGGAAGCCATGCATTAACCCGCCGTTGGCGGCAGGTTTTGTCGTGAAGATTGATCACTGTGCCCCCAGCTTCAGCGCTGAAGTTGGGGGCACAATTGTATGCCAAGGATGGGGTGATCGCTGAGGGGCCGCGACGGATAGCGCTGAAGGGGCTCGTGCTTTGTGGCGTACCGCGTTCCCGGGGTGCGCCATGCGCCACCCCGGGCTGAGAAAGACCGCCGCGTTACTCGATGGCGAAGACCTCTTGCGCATCGAGCGCTTCTTGCTTGGTTCGCGACAGGTGCGACATGAGTTGCCCGGGCGTGCGCCAATCGGGCCGCAAGGATGGTAGGACTTTTTCAATGAGCACGTTCACCAGTTCGATGTCGAAATGCACGCCCGCTTGTTTGAGAATAATCTCCACCGCTTGCTCGTGGGACATACCTTTGCGATAGGCGCGGTCAGCCGTTAACGCGTCATACGCATCGGAAATATACAGAATGCGCGAGAGAAAGGGGATCGATTCCCCTTTGAGCCCATCCGGATATCCTGTCCCATCCCAGCGTTCATGGTGGGAACGCACCACGGTCGAGACATAGCCCAGATCGGTAATCTGTCCGACAATCTCCGCCCCGATCACCGGGTGCTGCTTCATGATTTCCCATTCACGCTCGTTGAGCTGCGCCGGTTTCAGCAAGATGCCTTCCGGAATGCCGATCTTGCCGACATCGTGCATGAGACCGGCCAGGCGTAGCACAAAGACATCGGTGGAACTCAAATCCAGTGATTGGGAGAACTGCAGCGCCAATTGCGCGACTTTTTGCGAGTGCCCGGCGGTATAGGGGTCTTTCGCTTCAATCGCCGCGGCCAGCGCCTGAACCGTTTGGAAGAGCAGGTGTTCGGTCTGTTGCTCGCGCAGTTGCGCTTCCAGGCGCACCCGTTCCAGATTGCGTTCGACGATAAAGGGTAGTTCCCGCACGCTGAACGGTTTGATGATAAAGTCCTGCGCGCCCAGGCGAATGGCTTTTTGCGTCAAATCGACGGTGGCATGTCCCGTCAACACGATCACCGGCAGGCCGGCATATTTCCGCCGGACTACCTCCATGAGCGTGAAACCGTTCGCGCCGGGCATGACCAAGTCGCAAAAGAGGAGATCATACTTATGTTGGATAAGCATATCGAGCGCTTCGTCAACCGACGCGGCTCCATCCGCAATATATCCCACCCATCCGAGGGCTTCCGTGAGTGGTTCGCGGACAACATCTTCGTCGTCGACGACCAGGATACGGATCGTATCTTGATCAGGTAACGGCATACTCATCACTCCTCATAGCATGATTCTTCCCACGGGTGCGCCGCATGGCGCCAGCGCCCACGGGAAGAGGACTGTTATTGCGATTTGCCTGTCGCACGCGCCAGGTCCAACATCCCTTCATTGGCGGCGTAAGTACGACGAGCCGGCTGCATCACTTGGGATAATTTATCGACGATCTGTTGGATACGTTCACAGCATTCACCGATACGCTGGAGTTTTTTGTCCACCGACGGCGGCGCATCGTGTAACTCGCCGCGCAGGAGCTGCATGGTCGCGATGAGACCAAAGAGCGGGTTATTGATCTCGTGGTTAACGGTCGCAATGGTGCGCGAGACCCCGTCAAACTCGGCGCTGCGCAGCCGCTCCGCAAACAGGATTTGCTCCTGTGACATATCACGCAGGATGACCATGGTAATACGGTGTCCGTCATCCAGTACGACTTGGGTGTTCGTCGTTTCGACCAGGAAGCGCGTGCCATCCGGGCACACCACCGAGGCGATCTCTCCACTGGCGCGCGGCAGTTCATCCTCCCCCGCGACGAGGAGATCGTGGAGGGCCAATCCCGGCAGTTGTTCGGCGTCGCGGCGGAGCAGCGCCGCGCACTGGCTGTTGGCGCAGAGGACATGCTCGGTTTCATCGATGAGCATGATCGCCCAGGGCATGTGCGCATAGAGCGAACTCAAATCGACCGCCGCGGATGACGACAAGACCAGCGCGGCCGCGGGCGGCAACTGGGGCGCCAGATAGTCACAGATCGCCGTCAGATCGTTCAGGTCTTCCTGCACTAAGGGCAGCGGGTGGGTATAACCGACGCTCAACACGCCAATAGCGATGTCGTCGCGGATAATCGGCACGGCCATGAGTTGGGTGACGGGCGCTAAGCCCAACTGCTCGGCAAAATAGGGTAGGGGCGAGTTCGCGGTCACTAGCACGCCGGAGCGCTGTATCAGGGCGCGTTCCTCGATCCAATGCCCCTCCAGGATCGGCGCAACCGGTTCACCGGCGAGGCAACTGATGAAGAGCTGAGGATGCTCGACGCCGAGCGAGAGAATCAGACGGCCGTAGTCCGCCTGGCACGCCGTCACGATTTCCGTCAGGACGCGCCGCGCCTCGGCGCTCGGCGCCGCGGCGGATGTTTGCACATCAGGGGGTACCAGCGAGAACTCCTGACCCAGTTGTACTCCCGTTAAGATGGTACTCACACGCGGCCTCGGTATCGGGACAACGTCCTACTTGGACAGTATATTCCATATCCCCCCATCATGTCCCTTTCATGCCGCAGTTTTTCCTGCGACGCGTTTGGCCCTCGGAGCACGCTCCGAGGGCCAGCGGTAAGGGAGATATCCGGCATGTTTAGAGGATCGGCAGATACTCGTTGAGCTCAAAATCGGTGATGTGCACTCGATAGCGATCCCATTCAAGGCGCTTGTTGGCGATGAATTCGCGGAAGACGTGTTCGCCGAGCGCTTCGCGCACCAGGTCAGATTGCTCGCAAACCTCGATGGCTTCGTTGAGACTCCCCGGTAGTGAGGCGATACCCATCGCCGTGCGCTCCGGTTGTGAGAGTCCGAACAGGTCGATTTCGCGCGGGGCCGGGCATTCCAGCTTCTCTTCAATTCCACGCAAGCCCGCCGCCAACATCACGGAGAAGGCCAGGTACGGGTTGCACGCCGGATCGGGACTGCGGAGTTCGATGCGCGTCGCATTCTCTTTGCCGGGCTTATACATGGGAATGCGCACCAGGTTGGAGCGATTGCGCTGTGCCCAGGACACATACACCGGCGCTTCGTAGCCCGGCACCAGCCGCTTGTAGGAATTGACCCATTGATTGGTGACGGCGGTGAATTCCGGCACATACTTGAGGATCCCCGCGATGTAGTGCTTGCAGGTGTCACTCAGGCAGTATTCGGCTTTGGCGTCGAAGAAGGCGTTCTTGTTGCCTTTGAAGAGCGATTGATGCACGTGCATGCCTGAGCCATTTTCTCCCATGAGCGGTTTAGGCATGAAGGTGGCATACACGCCGCTCATGTAGGCAATCTCTTTCACCGTCAGGCGATAGGTCATGAGCGTGTCAGCCATGGTCAATGCATCGGTGTAGCGCAGGTCGATTTCATGCTGGCTGGGGGCGACTTCGTGATGGCTGAATTCCACGTAAATGCCCATCTGCTCCAGCGCCAACACGGTTTCACGGCGCAGGTCGACCGACTCGTCACGCGGAATCAGATCGAAATAGCCGCCCTGGTCCAGCGGTTCGGGGTCTTGCGGGCTGCGGAAATAAAAATATTCGGCTTCCGGACCCACGTACATGGTGTAGCCCAGGTCCGCCGCTTTTTTCAAGTTGCGCTTCAGCACCTGGCGCGGATCACCGGGATAGGGTACGCGGTCTGGAGTGACGATGTCGCAGAACATGCGCGCCACCGCCTTCTCACGTGGGCGCCAGGGCAGGACGGCAAACGTGCTGGGGTCGGCAATGGCGACCATGTCACTTTCATCGATGCGGGTGAACCCGCGGATCGACGAGCCGTCAAAACCGATGCCCTCGTCCATGGCCTTGTCGAGCTCTTCCACCGGAATGCTAAAGCTCTTGAGGAAGCCCAGGATGTCGGTAAACCACAATTTGACGAATTTTACATCGTTCTCTTTTATCTGTTTCCAGACCTGTTCACGTGTCGTAGCCATGGACAGCCCTCCTTGCGGCCAGAGAAACCTGTTCCGTGACCGCCCCTGTATCCGTCATTGTACGGGTAGATTG
>DASXVL010000523.1:0-5851 GCA_036504255.1 Armatimonadota bacterium
TGTTTGCGAACAAAAGTTGAAGCCCTAGCTGATCCGTAGAGCGACAACTCTGGAGCTGGCATACCTTTTGCCTATCTGAGAAAACGCGATTTTTGCCCTAATTCTACAAACTAGGGGTTTTTACGAAGGAATCAGTCCCCCCACCGGTCCGATCCTCGGTGTAGCGCGCGCTACGGGCACTAAGATCAGGTACAACGTGACGCCCCACGACAGCTAGACGCTAGACGCTGACATATGCAACAAGGCCGCTCAGCATGCGCTTACCGCGTTCGGTACCGTGTACTGCAATAAACGTGTCCAAAATGTCCAAAATAGGCCAGTAGGATAAGGCGTGATTCTTGCAGTGGATCTGCGCCCGACGCGGGTGGGCCAACAGGGAAGCGCGCGGGCATGAATGGCCACAGCTGTACTTCCTGTGTAATATTAGCGCAGAGCGTCGCGTGTGGCAATGCACAATGCGCGAATTTCGCAGACTTAGCGCGCTGGGGCTGTGCGGTGGCAGGAGGAGGTATGGGCCGAATTGTGCAAAAGCCTTGCAGTATTTGATAAAGACAAGCGTCGCGCCAGGAGTTATACTCGCAACAGTTCAGGAATTACCCCCGCATTGCAGTGCGCTGGGAAGGAGAAACAATGGCCACGACTATGGAGTTAGCTTCGCTCGCGTTATTACCGGAGGAATGCGCGAATTCGCAGATGGTGGCCATTCTTCAGCAGCCGAACAATATGGTCACGGGCTATGCGGAAATTCCGGAACCCGGACAGGGCGAAATTCGCGTAAAGATTAAATGGGTGGGCATTTGCGGCTCGGACCTGGAAGCTTACCGTGGCACACGCAAGCCCGAGTTTCTCTCCATCCCCGCGCGTTTGGGGCACGAAGTCGCCGGCTGCATCGATAAGCTCGGACCGGGCGTGATCGGTCTGCGGCTTGGCGATCATGTCACCTGCCGTTATGTCTGGGGCGCCTTTGCCGAGTATATCGTCTGTAAGCCGTTTAACATCAAAGTCGTCCCCCCCACCATTCCCCTGGCGGACGTCAGCCTGTTGGAGATCCTGCCTGGGGTCATCCATACCGCGGAACTGGCGGAAATCACGGCAGCCAAGAACGTGTTGATTATGGGGCAAGGGGTGAGCGGGTTGGTGTTGACGCAGGTACTCCGCCTTTTTAGCCCGAAGAATTTAGTGGTCACGGATTTAAAAGACAAAAACCTCGCGCTGGCCCGCAAGTTCGGCGCGACGCACACCTATAAGATACCGTCGCCCACCACGCCGACCATGGAAATCGTGGGGAAGGATTTCCCGCACGGATTCGATATCGTAGTGCCCTGCTTGCTCGAAGGGGACGGCATGGTGGACGCGATCGATTGCGCGGCGATGTGTGGAAAAATCATCATGTATGGCTGCATCGGCATCTGCCGGAGACCGCTGGACTTTTTCACCGTGCATCGCAAACGGCTCGCGATTATTTCCACGGAACCGCGGCGTGATATTGATATGCGGCGCTATTTTCAAGAAGGCATTCAGATGGCGATAGACGGCCTGTTGAATATTCAGGATATTGTGACGCATACCGTGCCACTCAGCCGGGTGACCGAAGCGTTCTCGATACGCGATGCGCAGCTCACCGATGCGATCCATGTGCTGGTCGATTGTGAACGTGCTACAGATAAAGTGGGGAAGAAATGACGGATATTCAGATCAATTGTCAGCAGACAACGCGTCCGCTACCGCATTTCTGGCGGAGCATCGGTTTCATGCCGGCCACGTTATTATTAACGCCCATCATGCGGCAGACCATCACCTATGTCGGCGCGCTGCCGCAGCGGGCGATTGAGCATGTGCGCATCCATTTTCTGCTGGACCTGCTCAAAGTCGAGCGGCACGACGCCGTGCTCAGTAACTATGACTGGAGCGAGTTGGACGAGGGGATTGATCTGTTAGTCAACAATGGCCTGAAACCGTTCTTTGAGCTCATGGGCAATCCGTCCGGCGCATTTTCCGATTTTAACGATGATGACCAACTCACCGCGTGGCGGGATATGGTGCGTGACCTTGCCGAACATCTCGAAGGCCGCTATGGGGTGGATGAGGTGCGGAGTTGGTATTTCGAGGGCTGGAACGAGCCGGACGCGTCCTGGTGGCATCAGTGGCCGCAGGAGATACCGTATCTGCGCTACTACGATGCGTGCAGCGAAGGCTTGCGCCTGGCCGACCCGGCGTTGCGCTTCGGCGGCCCCGGTGGGTGCCAGACGCTCTCGCCCCTGGTTAAGGCCCTCTTTGCCCATTGCGACAGCGGCATCAATACCTTCACTGGGGAAAGCGGCGTGCGTCTCGATTTCATCTCCGTCCATGAGAAGGCGGCGGATGCCTGTTTGGAAGATCTCAACCCCAACACCCGTGAGTTGCTGAACAAAGAGTTGAAAGCCGTTGAGTACTTGCGTGCGCATCACCCCGCGTTGGCGCGCTTGCCCTTGATGAATAACGAGTGCGACCCGCAGATCGGCTGGGTGGCCATCCACACCTGGCATGCCGGACCGTACTATCCGGCGGTGGTGAGCAAAATTTTGAACCAGCATTTGCAGGTGCTCATCGATGACTACGAAGTCGATTATCCGGTGTTGAGTAGTGATAATGGCTTCATCGGCACCTGGGGCAATCGCACGTTGCTCACTACTTTTGGCAGTGAAGCGGCGTTTGAACCGAGCGCCGTGGAGTATGCCCCCTTTGTGTTCAGAAGCTGCACCGCCCGGGCTCCGGAGGGTAGCGACACGCCGCTCGGGCCCGAGACGTTTGCGCTCATCAAGAAACCTATTTTGAACCTGATGGGGTTATTGGCGCTGCTGGGCGAGACACGCTGCGCCGTTACGGGAGCGAGTGATCCCTTTGCCGATTTTGGTGTGATGGCCACGCGGCGCGATGATGAGCAGATTGCCGTGCTGGTCTACCACAGCGCTGACCGCGTCATGTCCTCGGGGTGCGACACATTCAATATCACCCTCGACGATGTGCCCTTCACGGAAGGGACGCTGGCGCACTACCGCATTGACGAGACGCATAATAACCCCTATCGCCGCTGGGAAGAGATGGGGGCGCCGTACTATCCGACGCCTGAGCAGTTGGCGGCAATGCGTGACGAACAAGAAACGACGCTGCTGGAAGAGCCCTCGACCGTCGTGGCGACGGATGGTCGCATGACGCTGTCATTCTCGCTCCCCTTGCCCGGGGTGAGTTTGCTGTTGCTTTCCCGCAAACCGGACGAGGTCGTCGCCGAATCCATCCCTGCGATTCACTTTGCACGGTATGCCGGGTTGACGGAAGGTCCGGCCGTGATGCTCAGTTGGGTTGGCGTCACCTCGCACACCTTACGCACCTACGAAGTGCTGTATGCGCCGACGACGGACGCGCGGATGACGCGCGTGAACGCCCGCGATATCTTGGCGTCCGCCTATCTCTACACCCCCGGCAGCGCCGAGGGAGTGAGCGGAGTGTACCAGATTCGCGCGTTAGATTATTGGGGGAATGTCTGCGGGCTATCCCCTGTCCTGTCCTTTAGCTGCCCGGATGACACGGCGCCAACCAGCATTCTGGGAACTGCTAACTAATTCATCAGTTGTTAAGGCTTTCGGAGGGCCGGCGCAGTATAGCTGTTCCGGCTCCTCTGAAAAATATTTGATCCGATAATCATATTCTATTAAGGAGGAGCACATGAATATTTGTGCATCAGCCCCCCGCCGAACTCGCGGCTTTACTCTGATCGAACTCCTCGTCGTCATCGCCATTATTGCCATCTTGGCGGCGATACTGTTTCCCGTGTTCGGTAAAGCGCGGGAAAAAGCGCGGCAGACCCAGTGTATGAACAATCTGAAAACTATTTCATTGGCTATGACTATGTACACGCAGGACCATGGCGAAATACTGCCACCCGGCTACACGGATGCGAATAAGGATGGCGTATGGGATGATACGGAGACCGCCACCTGGATGACGGATCTGGAACTGCCCGATAAGGTAATGAATTGTCCCACATCCGAGAAGAAAGGCAATACGAATGACCCGGATTACGGCTATGCCTGGTGGGTGGCCGGCAGGACACTGAGTGATATAATAGACCCGGCGAGCATCCCAGCCTTCGCCGACAGTGCGACCGCCAAGCTTGGCGGTTCCTATGCGACCAGCTACGTCCACAATGAACAGGCCATCTTTGCCTACGTGGATGGCCATGTGGTCTGCGCCTCACGCGATAAAATTTCGAACTCATTTTACGCCGATGATTTTTCGACCGCCTCCACCCCGATACTCAGTGGCGTTGTCGGGACGACGGGGATGGGGTATCTGACGCAGGCCAAGGCGCACACCTGGTATGCCGATAACGGTTCGCTTGCCGCCGGTGTGAAAACAGATCCTTCGCTCACCACGATATCCAATGGGTGTTTACTTCCGGGAGGCGGTTTGATCTGGTATCTCGCCGATGTGCCGTATGACGCGCGTGGCGCGAACTACACCGGGCAGAAGGTGGACGCCTCGCATTTCCGTATGGAGATGGATGTGACGACGCCGGCGAACCAGGGGGACTGGGACAACGGACCAACGGTGGCTATCAACGAGCAACCCACAGGTCGTCCAACCTTTTCATTCCCGATCTGCGCGAACCTGCGCAGCGTGTTTTACACGGTCAGTTCCTTCGATACCTATCTGCGCAATGCCGCAACCCCTGCCGTCCCGTCGGTACAGACGTTCGCGTTTCCGAGTACCGAGGCCTGGAACGGGGTGGGTGGTTCCGGTTCGCAGTACGTGCGTGTGAATACCAACTATCATGTCTCTTGCTGGGCCGAGACGGTTGGCAACACGCCGGGCTGGGCCTTGCAGATCACGCGCAGCGGCTTTAATTCCAGCGTGCTGCATATCCCCAGTTACCAGCCAGGCAATCTGGCCGGTTCCTTGTGCTTCAGCTACTTGACGAAGATGTGTTCCGTCTCTATCAGCAACTCTACCAAGCCTGCCCACATCAACAGCTTGATGATGACCTGGTAAGAAGAGCACGTAGTCCCAAAAATGCTCGATGCGTTCGGCTTCATATCCGCAGGCCCCTGTTCCGCATGTGGGACAGGGGCCTGTGGGAAGGACCAACCGGACACAAGACTCGTCTGCTACTGATTGCGCCCTGTGCGTACACGCGCCAACACACTGGTTGCCACCAGGGATGATGACGACCACCCCGACAGACCGCCCCATGTTCGAGACTGATCCTAAGGAGTCGCTCATGTCTATGACCTGGCAATTACGCGTATCGATCCTGTCGGCGCTGCTCTGTGGGCTGTTGGCAAGTATCGCGACGGCGCAGCTAGCCCCCTCGGCATTTCGCCTGACCCGTGACACCCTGCGCTACGACGCCGGTAGTATTCAGTACGCGCCGGCGGACTGGAAAGACCCCGGCAAAGGGGCGCTGAGCGCGTCGGGGTGGGTGCAATACACGTTTGCCGTGCCGGCCACCGGCTGGTATGGGGTGTACTTCAAGGAAATGCCCCCGCTGGCGCGGGAGGTCTTCGTGGATGGCAAGCGCGTCTCGCTCGGCATCGGGTTGAGCGCCAAGATGGGGGCCGAACTGCTCGGCCTGCAACTCGACAAGGTGACGCCGCAGGAATTCGTCAAGGAAGCCAACGTCTCGTTGACGGCGGGCACGCACACCTTGCGCATAGATCGCGTCGGGCGCATGGGCTTCCCCGCCGGGTTGCCCCGCGCCTGGGAGATTCGCGCGGCCGGGGGAGAGGCGCATGATCGTCTCTCCGCCCGCGTGGACGGTTTCAACGTGCTGCGCGTCGGTGAAAAGCTGAAGCTCGCCCTCACCGGCGGTGGG
>DASXVL010000524.1:0-6381 GCA_036504255.1 Armatimonadota bacterium
AGCGCAGCATATCATACCTCTCCGGACAACGCGCGTGAGCGCAGCGTGGCGGCCTTCACGGCGGCGATGGTTGTCGCGCGAAACGCCCCCTGCTCTAATTGCTCCACGCCGGCGATGGTCGTGCCGCCGGGGGAACTGACCGCGTCCTTGATCTGCGCGGGGTGTTGTCCGGTCTGCAACAGCAACTGCGCGGTACCGAGCACCGTTTGCGCGGCCAATTGTAACGCCTGCGCGCGCGGTAAGCCCATGAGCACCCCGCCATCGGACAGCGCTTCGATGAAAAGTGCGACAAAGGCGGGGCCGCTACCGGATAAACCGGTCACCGCGTCGAGCAACGACTCGGGCATCTCCTCCACCAGTCCGGTGGGGTGCAGCAGACGCGACACCAGGGCGCGCGCCTCCGCCGGGGCGCCGGGCGCAAAGCTCAGGCCAATCGCGCCTTGGCCCACCAGGCAAGGCGTGTTCGGCATCGCCCGCGCCAGCACCACATCCTCCCGTGCGAGCGCATCGCTCATCGTGCGCAGCGTCACGCCCGCGGCGATACTGAGCACCGTGGCGTGCGCGGGCAGCGCCGGCGCGATCTCGCGGCAGACGGCGGGCACATCTTTCGGCTTGACGGCGAGGATCACCACGGACGCTTCGCGTACCGCCATGACATTGTCCTGGGCGGCGACGGCTCCCGCCTGTGCGGCTAACGCCTGCACGCGCTCCTGCGCCACGTCGGCAAAGGTGAGATCCTGGGGGGCGAGCAGGCCAGCCTGCACGATGCCCAATCCCAAGGCTTCACCCATCTTCCCTGCGCCAATAATGGTCAGCTTCATCGAGGTCCTCCAGATGTCACAACACCCCGGGGGCGCATCCTGCCGCCTCCGGGGGTGAAAATACGTGCCGGCGCACCAAAATTAGCGCCCTTGCCAGAACAGCTCGTCTTTACTCGCGCTCACCGTATTCGCGGCACGCGGGGCCGCAAACGACGGGGTGGCGGTGGAGGTGAGCTTATCCGCACTTTCCGTGTCGTTGCGCACACTGACGCCGCGCGGCGCCAGCAAGTAGATGCCTTCGGTCACTTTTTCTGCGGTGGCATCCAGCGCAAAGACTACGCCGTAGATAAATTCCAGGAAGATACGCGCATCGGGATCCGGCAACTTCGTCAGATCGAGCGTGACCATGCGGCGTTGCTTGAGGTCCATGCCGATGGCCATGCGATCTTCAAGGGAGCGGGGATGGCGAATTTCCATACCGCCTTCGTTGTTGCCGTGCAAGGTCAATGGACCACGCTGGCGCTTCGATGGGGGTGTGGTGGGGGCGGGTGAGGTAGAAGTCGTATCCATAGCGTCGAACTCCTCCTCTTCGTCCTCGGCATTCAGCCAAGACATGAATGTCTTCAACGGACCGGCAGAGGGCATAGCATCTCTCCTTACAATAATAACAGCAGTAAACGGTACAACAACTAGGCAAAAATGAGTGATATCACCAGGATATCGCAGCTAGCACAGGGCGTCATGCCCTCGTTATGTTTCCGTGAGCGGCCCACGCGGGCCGAACAGGCGGCTGCCAACGCGTACTATGGTGGCGCCTTCTTCAATGGCCACCGCAAAATCGTGGCTCATGCCCATCGAGAGGTCGTGCAAGGCCACCGTGGGTGGCGCGCTGCCACGCAGTCGGTCGCGCAACTCGCGCAACGCGACAAAGTCGGGACGCGCCGCCTCAGGATCCGGCTCAAAACGTCCGATCGTCATGAGGCCGTTTACCCGAATATGCGCTAAATTCGCCATCGCGGGTAGAACTCCTGCGAGTTCCTCCGCCAAAAAGCCAAATTTCGCCGAATCCGCGCTAATATTCACTTGTAACAGCACGGGGACGGTACGACCCGACTCTCCGGCAAGACGATTCAACCGTTCTGCCAGCGCTAGCGAGTCCACCGTTTCAATGACATCGAACCAGCGCAACGCCAGGCACGCTTTATTGCCCTGAATATGGCCGATGGCATGGCGCACGACGGGCACGGCGCCCGCACCGACTTCCGGCCAGTGCAGCGTGCGAAATTTGTCCTCGGCCTCCCGGAGATAATTTTCCCCGATCTCCCGCACTCCGGCCTGCACCGCCGCCTGCAGCACCGCGGCGGAGTGCGTTTTTGTCACCGCGACAAGCCGCACCGCCTCGGGTGCGCGCCCGGAGCGCCGGGCCGCCGTCGCGACCTCCTCCCGCAGTGCCGCCAGGCGATCACGAAGATATTCAACCGTTTTTTCGGATTCTGGCACCATGACTGTACCATTATTCCACACATTTCCCGATGAAACAAGCGCTAAATTGTTGATTGAGAGACATAAAAATCGTATTTTGTGTAGTACAATAAAAGTTATTGTACATCAAGGAAGCAGGATGGTTCCGCCAATCGAGTATCTACTTCTACTTTCGGAGGGAAAACTGATGGCTCAAATTACTCAACATGCATTCCTTACCCCCGGTCACAACTGTTGGCTATTCTGGACGGCAGAAGGCAGTAAGACCATCACCAACGAGGGCACCAGCCACCGGGCGCTGGAGAGCCTCGTTTATGCCATTGATCTGTTGGCGACGCAAGGGTGGCGCGTCGAGAATATTTTCGTCGAACAAGCCACCCCATCCCTGGTGATGTTGAACCGCGCCGGGGCCGTGATCGAAGAGCTCGCCAGCGAGAATGCCGCGCGTGAAGTGAGTGTGTGACGGGCGTCGCCCCACCCTCGCACGCGCAGTAGCGCGACATCGCCCAGTGCCCACCGATCGGCGCGCCACGCTGACCGGCATTTTGTTGTGCGCCTGGCACGGCCATTGCGCAGACACCAGACCAAACACGTTCGGCGTCCGCTTTCGCGGGCGCCGAACGTGTTTGTGGTCATGGGGTGCGTGTTATTGCACTTCAATGCGCTCGGCAAACATGTTGCCATTGATGTCGATATAATCAATGTGCAAGCGCGTCCCATCATGTAGCTTGGCAGGGGAGATGCGTCCGCCATCGCGGTCATACGCCTCCATGCCCTTGGAATAGCGCACGGTAAACTCCGTATCGCCAGCACGCAGCACCATCGCGTTGAAGAGCATGCCGTTCTGTACGGACTGCAGACGCCCTTCGAGCCCCTTGCCATTCTTGCCATCGTCGCGATAGTCAGGATCGGTCCGGTAGGGCTTATCACCCTGCGGATAGCCATCAGTGAGTTTAATGACGACCACGCGGTATGCCGTAATCTCACCGTCGTTATCATCGCGACGGGTATAGGCGACCACGCGATCACCACGGCGTAAGAAATTCAACGTCGTTTGACGGTCGTCAACGAGGATCGTGCCCCGCGCTTCCAGGGTAACGTTCACGCGGCCATTCGGTCCATTCAGCGTAAATCTCCCGCGTCGCGCATCGACTTCGCGCACATCGCCCCATTGACGAAAACCGTCAAAACGACGTTGGGAGTCATCGTACCCACGATTTAGCAGGCGAATGCTCGTGGCTACCAAGCCGCCCCCGACGCGCAAATAGCCGGCGACGACCACCAGGTCGCCCGGCCGAATGGCATCGTTCAAGGACGTTCCAGTCGGACGTTTTTGCAAACTGAACCCATTGGTAAAACCGCGGTTTACATCTGGCAGCACCAATTTGGTGCGTGAGTTGCTGAAGATGCCGCGACGCAGCCCCTGCTGGTCGGACACCATCATGTGGTTGTCATCTACGTCGAGCACGACCTGCACCAGATCGGCCAGACGCTCTCCCGACTCGGTATCAATGCGGTCATAGCCGCGCAGTTGCTCGGCGTAGCGTTGCTGAAACACCCGCACGTCATCCTTGTCATCGTTTTTTTCGATCACCCGCACCATGCCTTGCCCGGCAGGCGAGACATCGTCATCCCTTTTGGCCAGGGTGGGCGCGGTGATTCCCAGGGAGAGTACTGCCAGTAACCCCCAGACTAACGTCGAAGTAGACTTCATAACATCCTCCTTTAAGGACAGGCTCGCGTCGAGCCAACTGCTCAGATCATTCTTGGGATAACGGAGTCGCCTCGTCATCCTGTTATCAAAAATACGCCACACGGAGTTGCACGCCGGTATCCCGTTATGGCTCCTGCCGTCGGGCGCGGGGATGCGCATCGACATAAACCTCGCGCAGCAAATCCGCCGAGACGTGCGTATACATCTGGGTCGTGGTAATACTGCGATGCCCGAGCATCTCCTGGATCACACGCAAGTCAGCGCCACGTTCCAGCAAATGCGTGGCAAAAGAATGGCGCAGCGTATGCGGCGAGACCTCTTTGACTATGGCCGCGCGCTGCGCGAGACGCTTGACGGTCTTCCAAAAGCTCAGGCGAGTGAGCGGTCGCGCGCGCTGCCCCGGAAAGCAACAGGGCGCATCGTCATCGCGCGCGTCCAGGTAGCGTTGCAGCCACGTGATGGCCACCGAACCCAGCGGGACCACGCGCTCCTTATTGCCTTTGCCGACGCAGCGCACGTAGCCAAAGCGCAGGTTCACCTCGCCGCGCTGCAGGTTCACCAGTTCACTGACGCGCAGCCCGGTGGCGTAGAGCACCTCCAGCATCGCCCGGTCGCGCAGGCCGTGCAACGTCGTCACGTCCGGCGCGGCGAGCAAACGCTCGACCTCTTCCAGTGTCAACGTCGCGGGCAGCGGCTTCACCACGCGCGGCGATTCGACATGCGCCGACGGGTCCACCGTCAAGTAGCGCTCGGCGACCAGAAAACGATAAAACTGTTTCACCGCGGTGAGCTTGCGACTGATGGTCGAGGTCGCCGAGCCGGTTTTGTGCAGCGCGGTCAGGTATTGTAGCACGCTCGCCTCCGTCACCGCTTCCAGCGTAACAATGTCACAGCTCTCGCGGAGAAAGGCGCAGTGGTCGAGCACATCGCGCCGATAGGCGATGAGACTATTGCGCGCCAAACCACGTTCCAGCGCCAGCGCGGTAAGAAATGTTTCCAACAGGGCCTGCATGGCGTTCACCATTGCCCCAGCATGACATGCGTCTGCGGAATGACGCGCACTTGGGCCAGCAGGCCCGCCGCACGGCGCTGCGCCTCCAGCACCGTGGCCGCGCACGGGGACGCCGGGCCGCCGGGGCGCGGCGTGACCGGCTGCAGCACACAGGGAATCGTCGCATCACACGCGGCAATGAGCGCCGCCGCCTGCGCCACGTCCGCCAGGCTGTCCTCCCCGAACACCAGCTTCACCTGCAGCGCGTCGGCAGCGCCACCGGCCTGCCGGGCATGCGCCACGGCGAGAAAGGCGGCATGTTGCGCCCACTGCGGGGCGATACCGGCGGTCGAGGGCAACTTCATATCCATGGCCACGTACGACGGCATCACCGCCAACGCCGCCAACGCGTCCGCCAGCAGCCCGTTCGTCTCCAACAGCGTGCGTATGCCGTCCGCGTGTAAGCGCGGGAGCAGGGCGTCCAGCAACGCCCGCTGCAACAACGGCTCTCCCCCCGTAAAACTCACGGTCTGCTGTGGATAGCCCGCCTGCAGTATGTGAATGGCGTCCACGATTTGCGTTACCGACAACGGATTGGGCCACTGTTCGAGATCGCGCGATCCCGGCGCACGTTCCACCGCGCAACTCGCGGGCGCGTCGCCGCGACTCGCCGGCGTATCGCAATAGGCGCAGTGCAGATTACAGCCGTGAAAACGCACGAAGATCTGCCGATAGCCGACCAACACGCCTTCACCCTGGATGCCCGAAAAAATCTCATGCAGCATGACGCTGTGCGTGTCCGGCCCCATCACACCATCCTGTTTTCTCGTATGTCTAGTAAGCAGTATACCATTGCCGGGAGAGCGTAAACAAGAATTGGAGGTAACTACCGACATACCAGGCATTTGTCGCTGCATCTTGATGAATTATCGAGGATTGCCCGCGCCGGGATGGCGGAATCACCTAAAAGACTGTATTCAGAGTATCCCCAGCGCTGGGGCGACAGCAAGGAGGACCATCATGCGTGTACTGTCATTCGTGACATTCTTTCTCATGGTCATCGGCGCCGTGAACTGGCTGCTCGTGGGGGCGGCCCGCCTTGACCTGGTCACGTGGCTCTTTGGGCGGCGCAGTCTCATCGGGCGCATTGTGTATAGTTTGGTCGGAGCCGCCGGGGTCACGGAACTCACCACCTTCATTCTACGCGCCATTCAGGGCAAACCCTATCTGGTGCGCAGCTAATATCGTGTGATAGTTCTGAACAGGTTCCGCAGGAAATTGTCACAAACTTGACAATGCGCCGCTGCTGCTGCGGGAATGACCATACTGGAATGGATGGCTGTCACCACAATGATGGACGCCAGGCATTCGTTCCCAGTTCAGGATCGGGATAAATAAGGAGATCGCGATGCGGACGTTGAACATCATAGCGC
>DASXVL010000525.1:0-7674 GCA_036504255.1 Armatimonadota bacterium
CATACCCGAACGGCAGACGATAGAGCCCCAAGCGGCCTTTCAGCGACGGATCCACCGTATACTCGCCGAATGCTTCGTAGACCTTGGTGCTGGGGATACCGCCAACCATGATCCCGCCCGCGATATGATCATTGACTTTGGCTAACACGTTAATGTACGCACGTTTGATTTCAAACGTGTTGTTCGTCGTCGCTTGGCCCAACACATCCTCAAAGCGTCCCTGGACATAGCCATTGACCAGCCACTTGATGGGGGGCATGGCGGCAGGCGTGGCGACCGACGGAGCGGCTGGCGTCACGGTCGGCTGCGCCGCGGTTCCCGTAACGGTCGGCACTGCGAGGGCGGGAATCGCCATGAGGATGAGCAGGACGGCTACTCCGGCGAGACGCCGTGCAACGGTAAATGGTGCGAGCATGGTGGGTTCTCCTTGTACAATAAAGTCGTGCGCGAGGCGTACGGCATGCGGTGCCCGGAGGTTTTGTGTGTCGCGAAATGCCGACAATCCTAAAATTTGCGCTAATAATAGCATATCTCTGCGCGCTTGCAAGCGCTGTGGCAGAAAAAGTTAGTGGATGATAAGCAAAATTGCCATTCACGTAGTGCGTACGGCAGTCCATGCGTCAATAAGCCCAAGAAACCGCTGGGGCCCCAGGTGGAAACCGACCGGCGGCGGGCACGATCATAGAGGCGGTGCGAGTGATTGGCGCGCATCCCATTGGCCGCGACGCATGGCGCCTTCTCCCAAGCTATACGGGACAGCGGCGCGTACCAGTTGCCGCTCCGCAGGAGTGAGTTGATAGAGTTCGAAGATCAATTCATCGAGTTGCGCATCGTAGTCCTGTCGTGCGTGCTCTGGCAAGTTGGGGGTGAGTATTGCGCGTACCAGCGCCTCAACAGGCGTGGGGTCATCGGCAATGCGCAGCGGAAGGTCTTCCAGGTAGCAAGCAAGATAATGCAAGTAGGCGCCACCGACATGCGTGGCATTAAACAGGATGCCGTACAGGTAACTCATAAGTGAACTGTTCAACACGCCCAACAGGTATTCCAGCGAAAGGTCGGCGTGCGGGCGTCCGAGGAGAAAGGTGTCCTTGCAGACGAACCCTTCCGTATCGAGCGTGGCGGTGATGCGCTTGGCATTTTGCGCTATGAGAATTTTGGGGGCCGTAAACAACGACAGCGGAGGCAATTGGTTGTGCAGCAATTTGGCGCGCGCCTCGTCGTAATCGATCCACCAGCCACTCCACGCGGTGCGATAGCGGCGGACATCGGCATTGCCATGGAAGCGTTTGCCGCCCAAGAGGCGGTAGGGGACGCGGCCGGTGGCTTCTGGGAAGATGAATTCATCGCGCAATCCGGCGCGGTGAAACGAGACCGTCCACCGTATATCCAGGCAAGACGAGAATGGACGCGCAGACGGGTCGGCCATGAGACGCTCGACAAGCGCGTGGGCGCTCGCTTCCTGGGGTGGCAACCAGAACACGCGTCGTGCCGTCGAGGTCCAGCGTGCTTGGGGCAAAAATGTCACCGGGAAGTCCCCGGTCTCCAATTGCTGGACATCGCTCACCGTGCCGGTACGAACCTGGTGCTGTGCCGGTGGGGACGACTTGCGAACGACCAAGAGTATCGGGTAGACGGCAGCGTCGCGGAATGCCGAAATATCCGACACGTCAATCAGTTCCAGGATCGTCGTCTCGCGTAGCAGCCATTCGCGCAACGGGCGTGCATACTCCGCGATGAGTAATTTATTGGGCACGATGTAGCCCAAGCGGCCACCGGGGGGTAGCAGGTCCAACCCCGCCTTAATGAAACAGATAAACGCATCGAAGCCGCCGCGTGCGACGTCCGGGAACAACGCGCGGCAGTGCGCTTTGAGCGCGGGGTCCGCTTTCTTGGCTTCCAGATATGGAGGGTTTCCCAGCACGACATCCGGCGTTTCTGGGAAATGCGGCGCCAGTCCATCCGCACATTGCAGATGCCAACGCTCAGCGGGAATCATGGCCAAGCGCTCGGCTGCGTGATCGAGCGCGGTGGCGTCACGATCAATGCCCATGACGCGGTGTTCGGCGTGAGCGGCCTCCAACAGGAAGGCGCCATCCCCACAGGAGAGATCGGCTACGGCTCCCGTCGGCGCTGTAGCGCGTAAGAGATAACGCACCACTGGCTCCGGTGTGTAGTACACACCGTGCCGTTTTCGTTCACTGACCGGCAATGTGACATCATAACGCAGTGTCATTTAACGTAACAACCTGAAAAGCTCTCGCCAGCAGCGAGCTTGCGTGCTACAGTATTTTGCAGAGTCGCGGCGTACTGATTGGGACGACGTAACCCCTGGAAAACAGGCGAGCGTGTATTATAGCATCTATCGCCAGGGCTTGCCGTACGCCGCGATATGCGACACATCTAATCGTATCAAGGAGAAAATGAAGCTATGCGCAAACAAGTAGTATTATGGGCTTTGCTCGTGCTCTGCCTCGTGCCCGTCATGGCGGCGGACCGGCAAGCGTTGTTCACGGTCCCGGATTTCCGCGCTTTACCGCCCGCACAAAATGTGATAAATGAAATTGTGCTGACCGAAGTATCTTTCGCTGGTGCGCCATTTAACGGTTCACCCACACGCATCTATGGTTTCTATGCGCGGCCGGCAAAACCAGGGAAATATCCGGGCGTGGTGCAACTGCATGGCGCGGGGTTGGATGTGCTCAAGCCCGATGCGGCGATCTTTTATGCAAAACACGGCTTTGCCTGTCTCTCCATCGACTGGGCGGGGCCGGCGAAAGAGCGTAAAGAACCGCGCAAGCCTCCCTACTCGAAGTTTGACAGTCCCGGCAATCTGGCCTACGAGCCGGAGAGCGAACACGGTAAGCCCTGGCCGACAAAATGGCAAATTCGTGGCGTCGAGAAAGACGGGATCACCAATGGTGTGCGTTTTGTTTTGCGCAGCTTCATGTACCTGCGCAGTCGCCCAGAAGTCAACGCCAAGCAACTGTGTCTGTCTGGTATGTCAGCCGGCGCGCATCTGTCGTTGTTAGTGCTGGGCCAGGACCCGACTATCAAGGCGGCAACTGTCAAATACGGAGAAGCCTTCATTCGTGACCTGCCGGGCTACTACGGCGGCTATTTCGGCCCATTAACGCTGGCGCCCAAAGCCGATCAGGACGCATGGCTCTCCGTGCTTGACCCGAAGTGGGATATGCCAAAATATAAAGCGAACGTGCTGCTACTCTCCGGTACGGATGACATCTTCTTCTGGATGCCTATCGTGTTGAAAACGTACCGGGAAATTCCAACTGACAAGCGCCTCCTCATGTTGCCGAATGACAATCATTCGCAGGTGGGGAATGAGGAGATCCCGCTGCGCTACTTCCAGTCGGTATTAAAAACCGCGCCAGCCTATCCGACCGTCACCGTGCCGACCGTCACGGCCACGCCAGAAGGGCTGCTGCTTTCAGTGAAAGTTACCGCTCCGTCGAAACTTAGCAAAGTGGTCTTTATCACCAAACGTATGCCGCTGAAAACATTCAATTGGATGAAAGAGTGGCAGACGGTGCCCGCGGAACTGAATGGCGAGAGCTGGCAGGCCAAGGTCCCTGTCGTGGCTGACGGGGAGCAGATGATCGCCTACGCCATGGTGGAAGATACAACCGGCGCAAAAATCTCATCGGATACCGTAGAACTACCGGAGTATCCACACTGGCGCGGTAAATAAGCGTAAACCCCTTCATAACCGGCACGGCGTACGCCTGATCGCGTACGCCGTGCCTTTTTGTGTGCGGCAATCGCTGTGCCGCTATACGGATTATGTGTTGTGTTGTCAGCATATAGCGTTTAGCGTATAGGGGCGATGGCACGCGGGATTCCCAGACGCCAGACGCCATACGCTAAACGCTTGCTCACACCACGAGACAGGCTGCACGACATGACACCATGCGTATACGTGCACGACGCGTAATCGCGTGTTATCATGAGGCGGAGGTAGGGCATGTTTTTCTCATTAGCACTTCCCGGCGAGACGCGTTTTGGCTGCAATCGGCTACAGGAACTCCCCGAGATTCTCGCCCATGCGGGTGGGCGCGTGGCATTGGCGCATGGTGGCGAGAGTTATACGGCAACGGGATTACGCGAGCGTATGCTTGCGTTGTGCGCCGAGGCCGGGGTGGGGGTGATCGAATTGCCGCCGCAGACGCGCGAACCGGAGCCGGAGGATGTGGATGCTGGGGCGGCGCAAGCGCGGGCAGAAGGCGCACGGCTTGTTGTGGCCATCGGCGGGGGCAGTGTACTCGACTTGGGAAAGGCGGTGGCGGCGCTGGCGACACAAGACCCGGCGTATGCCGTGCGCGCCTACCTTGAAGGTGTCGGCGACGGGCGTGCGCTTGGCCCCGCGCCATTGCCCTTCATCGCGATTCCTACCACGGCAGGCACCGGGAGCGAGGCGACGAAAAACGCAGTCATTTCCTCTTCTCGTGAAGGCTTCAAAAAGAGCTTGCGCGATCCGCGTATGATGGCCGATGTGGCCATCATTGACCCGGAACTCACGCTGGGCCTTCCGCCGCATCTCACCGCGCACACCGGACTGGATGCGCTCACGCAGTTGATTGAAGCGTACACGTCGCTGCGCGCACAGCCGGTGACCAATGCGCTTGCGCTCCGTGGTATAGAGGCAGCCCGCGCCTTGCCGCGCGCCTTCTATGATGGAAACGACCGCGACGCGCGTGAAGCGGTATCGCTGGCCTCCTATCTCTCCGGGGTTTGCCTCGCCAATGCCGGGCTCGGCGCGGCGCATGGCATTGCCGCAGCCCTGGGCAGCGTGGCCCCGATTGGCCACGGCCTGGCGTGTGCGTTGGCGCTCCCGTGGGTGATGGCGATCAATCTGCCGGTAGTCACCGAACGCTATGCGGAAATCGCTGCGGTGGTCACGGGTGAGCCCTGCTCAAATGCGCACGACGGCGCGGTTGCCGCTGTGCGTTATGTCTGGCAGTTACTGCAGGAATTAGATATTCCCCGCGCCATTCACGTCCCTGGATTAGCCGCAGCGCTGCAAGAGGACCAGTTACCCCGCCTGGCTCGTCTGTGCCAGGGCAATAGCCTGCGTGGCAACCCGCGCGCCCTGACCGAGTCTGACCTGCTCACCGTGTTGCGCGCCATGCGCGACGCGTCCGATCCCTGCGCGTTGCTCGGATGATTGTTGCGTATTTTTGGGACGTTGTTGCTGCTCCCGGGTATCGCGTAGGTGGAGAGGAGGCGACAACGATGGCGGAACCTGTACGCGAGCAACTCATCGATCCCGTCTGCGGCATGCACATGGACCCGGAAGAAGCCCCGGCCGTGACCACCTATGGCGGGCGCAGCTATTATTTCTGCTCCGATACCCACAAGCAGGAATTTGAACGCGATCCGGAAACCTACGCGGCATTGGTACGTGGCGAGGAATCCGGCGAATAGCTATTCCTTCCCTCGCGGGGGCGCGTGACGCGCCTCCGCGAGTTACGCAACGCTCCACACTCCTCCCTGCAAATCGTGCAGCCGAAAATTTGGTACAATACGGCGTGACGCCGGATAGGCGCCCGCGAACGAAGAGATATTGCATGACACCCATTGAACTATTAGCCCCTGCCAAAGATCTCGAATGTGGCCTCGCCGCGATTAATTGTGGCGCGGACGCCGTGTATATCGGCGCATCCCGTTTTGGCGCGCGCGAAAATGCCGGCAACGACCTGGCGGATATCGCGACGCTGGTCACCCATGCGCATACCTACTGGGCAAAAGTCTACGTGACGCTGAACACGCTGCTGCGCGATGAAGAACTGCCGCATGCCGTGCGTTTGATCACCCAACTCTATGAAACAGGCATCGATGGCCTGATTATTCAGGATGTCGGCCTGCTGGAATGCAACCTGCCGCCCATTCCGTTGATCGCCAGCACGCAGATGCACAACCATACCCCGGCGCGCGTGGCGTTTCTGGAGCAAGTGGGCTTTCAGCGGGTCATTCTGGCGCGGGAGCTGGAACTCGCACAGATCCAGGCGATCCGTCAGCAGACGAAGATCGAACTGGAAGCGTTTGTGCACGGTTCGCTCTGTGTTTGCTACAGCGGGCAATGCTATTTGAGTTACGCCATCGGCGGGCGCAGTGGCAACCGGGGGGCGTGCGCGCAACCGTGCCGCAAGTCTTACTCACTCATGGATGGCCAGGGGAATGTGCTCGCGCAGGACCGTCACCTGCTGTCTTTGCGCGACCTGAACCTCTCGGCGCACCTGCGTGAGTTAGTCCAGGCCGGTGTAAGCTCCTTCAAAATCGAGGGTCGCCTGAAAGATCGCGCGTACATCACCAACATCGTGTCCCACTACCGTGCCCACCTGGATGCGGTACTACAGGAAGATGGACTGCGTAAGGGCTCCTCCGGTCGCAGTGAGATCGATTTTACGCCAAGCCCGGAGAAAACATTTAATCGCGATTTTTCCAGCTACTTCTTGCATGGACGAGGCGAGACTATCGCCTCGCCGGATACGCCGAAGATGGTGGGCGAACCTGTCGGCACCGTGACGGGACTCTTACCGCGTCGTTTCACCCTGGACGGAAACGTCACGTTGCACAATGGCGATGGCATCTGCTATTACGATGCGCAAGACCAGTTGCGCGGCACGGTGGTGAATGGGGTCGATGGCAATGCCATCACACCGAAAGTGCTGGAGGGTATCGCGCCCGGCATGCAAATTTACCGCAATCACGACCACGAGTTCCTCGCCCACCTGACGAAGTATGAGGCGGCGCGACAGATCGGCGTACGTATGACCGTACGCAAAACGCGCAAAGGCATTGAAGTTATCGCGGTGGATGAGGATGCGACCCAGGTGAGCTGCGAGTTCCCGTGTGAGTTCGTCCTGGCGGAAAAGCCCGAGGTCGCCCTGGCGAATATCGCCAAGCAACTGGGAAAGATGGGCGGCACGGCGTTTCGCTGTGATGATGTGACCATCGAGCTGTCGCCCGTCCCGTTTCTGCCGGTCTCCACCCTGAACGCCTTGCGTCGCGACGTGCTGGAGCGTTTGGCCGCGCAGCGCGCCGCACAACGTCCCAAGCGTAAGGGCCGTATCCTGAAAAACATGGTGCAATATCCGGAAAAGACATTGGACTATCACGGCAATGTACTGAACCGGCAGGCGTCCGTATTCTACCGCCGCCATGGCGTGACGCGTATCGACCCCGCTGCGGAAACCTGCATTGATTTGCAGGGCAAGCAAGTGATGACCACCAAGTATTGCATTAAAGACCAGTTAGGCTTGTGTCCGAAAAGCGGCAAGGCGCGTGTCGAGGAGCCGTTCACCCTGCGCGACGAGGAAGGGCATGTGTTGACCTTACGTTTCGACTGCGCCCGCTGCGAAATGGGCGTCTTTTTGGGCGAACCGAAGGCAGTCGCGCAAAGAAAATAATACGTTCAGCGCTACTGGTGTGCTACTTGTCGTTCAGTCAATGAAGGAGCACTCATAGCGGGGGAAGAATTCGTCGTTAGCTATGGGATGGTGTGCGGACACGGTACCCACGTCTATCGGTTCGCACCGGAAGTCCTGAGCCGGATGCCCCGGTTGTACTATGGTAGAAAACGGAGATGCGCTGCGGAGGCGGTGGGTCAACAGCACAGTTTGGAAGGGTTCGAGCGCAGCGAGTCCCGCTCTCCCGAAG
>DASXVL010000526.1:0-7368 GCA_036504255.1 Armatimonadota bacterium
ACAGGTTATCGGCATTGTCCAAAATAACGCGCACGGTATACTGTCGGCTTTGCAGATCAGCGGATGGATTAATTTGGGCAATGCGCGCCGTAAACGTTCGACCATCCAGCGCGTCAAAGGCCACGGTGGCCGGCTGGTTTAGACTGAGCTTAACGGAGACTTCCGCCGGGACCGCGATGCTGACCCAGACTTTCTTCATCGCTTGCACGGTGAGCACCGCCTGGCCCGGCGAGGCGAGGCTCCCGAGGTCTTGCGTCCGTCCGGTGACCACGCCATCCAACGGGGAGCGCAGCACGGTATCGTCCACTTTGGATTGCGCGCTATCCAGCGAGGCCTGCGCGGCGGCAACGCCGGCCTTTAAGGCTTCCAAGCTCTGGCGATAGGCGGGCGATTGTTTGGCGTTCGCCTGGGCGTACTCGAGCGAGGCTTTGGCCTGCACCACTTTGGCGCGCGCGGCAGCCAGATCGGCATCGGCTTTGGAGGCCGTGATATTGCCTTGTTGCTCGACATTACGTTTTTGTGCACTCATGGACTTCGCCGCCGCGGTGGCGGATTGCAATTGCCCGCGCGCCGTGTCGAGGGCGGCTTGCTGCACGCTGACGGTGGTCTTCGCATCATCGACGTCCTGTGCCGCGACATAGCCCTGCTTGTACAGCCCAAGGACGCGATTATATTTGACAGTGGCGTTCTCCAGGTTGGCCTGGGCGCTATTGATACTCGCGTTGGCGTTGGCGATAACCGCGTTGGCGCTCTCGATTTTACTCTGCGCATCATCGAGCGTCGCTTTCACCGCTTGCAGTTGTGATGCACGATTTTGCGTCGCCTGCGTGAGATCAGCCTCCGCACTGGTGACGCTCGCTTCCTGCTGTCGAATTTGCGTCGAGACGGCGATATCGGTCGGCGTCTGCGTCAATTGCGCCTGCGCCAGGCGGAACTTCGCTTCAGCGAGCGACGCCTGCTGCTGCCGCACCGCGGCCAACACGTCCGATTGATCGATGCGTACCAGTACTTGCCCCTGTCGCACGTGGTCGCCTTCGCGCACGGTGAGATAGGTGATATTCCCGGAGACTTTCGGAGAGATTTTTACATTCTGAATTGACTCGACGTTTCCGGTGGCTTCGTAGGAGGAGATGATGTCGCGGTACTGTGGCGAGGCCAACTCTACCGAGGCCGCCGCACCGCTCCGCGAAGCACGCTGCTCGCCTTGCTTCATCTTTTCGCGGTGGTTTACCGTCAATTTCCAGGCGACCAGCGACCCGAGAATGAGTACCGGAACGAGTACCATCAGCCACTTTTTCATCGAAAGCTCCTATACTTGTTAATGCCTATGTACTATTTAATAACATAAATCACTTCGCCGGTCAATGCTGGGTGAAGCAAAATACGCAGTGTGACGTGCAATGCAGGCAAGCGCTCACAGCGTCCTACCATTTGACACCGGCACTGGTGAATGGTTTTCGCAAATAATTGCCTGAGCAGGCGAAATGCCAAGGGCGACCACTTTGCAGCATACATGGGGTAAGGGTAAATTTAGGAGTCCTTGAGGCTGGCGGTAGTAACTGTTTCGCCTGATAAGCCGCTTCACTCACCGCCTTTGCGGAGCCGAAAGGCGTGCGCGGGCGGCAGGCTACTGGGGTACTCCTCACCCCAGTAGCCTGCACGCCCTCTATTAACGCAATGAGCAGGCAGAACACTACCGCGCCATGCGCGAGTATGCATTCACAAAGATATGACGCGGTAGCCGCCTCATCCCGCCTTTACGCCCACGTCTTCCCCAACGCTTCAAGCCCCGCGCGTTGTAAATCGTCTGGGGACATCACGACGTGAAACTCCACATCGGCGTTAAATTGCAGGAAGAACGGCTCGGCCAATGCGGGAATCAGCGCGGGATCGTCCATATTCACGATCATGATCGCCGCGCGCTGTCCATAGAGCTCTGTGAAATAGACCGCCTCCGGCTTCACCGCATCGAGAATCCGCCCGATTTTCTGCCCGACGGTGCCGTCAGCCACCGCGTCGTTAAACTCAGTGTGAGGAAACCTCACCTCAACCAACATCCGCATATCCACTCCTTGTCCGCCGGATGAGATCGTCGCATCTGGCTATTTCATTCTAGCCATCAAGGAGCGGAGAATATGTTTACGTGGAGGAGGTATGGGACTATTTTGTCCCATAACCTGCATCGGAACTACCGCACCATGCGCGTGTACGCAGTTGCATCGGGATCACGACCCTACCTGGCGACCTGACGCTTTATTTTGTATACTGTGATCCTTGCATACGGAGGCCACAGCATAATGCTTACAGTGAAGCGAACACATCTTCGACGTCTGATGCTTGGAATGATCCTGCTGGTGGTGCTGGTGGTGCTGGTGGCAGGTACCCTCCACTACTTTTTCGGGCCATTCCCGTTGCAGTGGGGTGCGCATTCTGATACACCAGCGCCCCTGGCCTGTTGGCCGTGGTCCAAGGCAACGATCGATGCTCCCCATCCAGGCGTCACTCATTGGATCGATCATTCCTCACCCGATGGGACCGTGGTCGAGTTCTTTGATTTTGACTTCCACCAGAATCCCGGTTTGCGCCTCGAACTCTATGATCAGGATGAAGATGATCAGATCCCCTATGATGACCATGCCACGTTCTGGTCGCAGGGTGTCGGTCAGGTCACACGTCATCTGAATCAATCAAGGCGGGGCACGGTGGTTGCAGCGTGGAACGGGCTGTTTTTCCAATATACCGGCGCCGGGAGGTCACGCGTCGGCCGCCATGTGGCCCCTATCGTTCTTCAACGTCGTCCGCACTATAATCTAGGGAACATTCGCTGGACCTTCGGGGTGAAGTATCAGCGAAACCGACCGGTTTTCAACGTATTCTTTCAGCAGCCATCTTCCGCGTCCGCCGAGGCGTTTGATTATGCGGCGGCAGGCGCGTCATGCCTGGTATACCAAGGGCGTCCCTTACGTCTCGAACCCTTCCCGAAACCGGGTGAGGATCCGTTACCGCCATCAAAATCGTCCTCGCCGGATGAGGCCGGATTCGTGCGCCAGGTAGATCATATCCGTACTTCGCGCACTTCGATGGCCTGGTCTAAGGATCAACGCCACTTCTACCTACTCATTGTGAAAGACCCCGGATCGGAATACGCAAGCATCGCCGCCCTATCGCATCAGATTCCCCTGATGGGCGGCTGGACCGTGGCCGACCTGCAACGTTTCTGGCAGCAACAGGGCGCATGGTGTGCGGTGAATATCGATGGCGGTGATGTGACGCAGATGACCGCCCTCCGGTCGGACGGTCACTACGACATGGTGCCACCTCGTTGGGGCGACCGCCGCATGCGCTGCACCTTCGCCCCAGATTTCGTCAACGCGCCAGCCGGTGGCACGATGATGTATTTCTACGTACGCGACAGAAAATAGCCAACGACCGGATCGCCATCAGCACGAGCGTATTACAGCGCCTGTATGCTCACCGTCACCGCTTGCACCGGCGTGCTCGGAGTTATGGTGAAGTTGAGGATGCCGCCGTAGGCGGGGGTGACTTCTGTAGAGGAGATCAGCGTGCCTTTGGCATCGGTCATTTCAATGCGGTACTTTTTCGCGTTGTAGAGGGGGGCGGTGCGCACGGAGAGCGGGAGTTCACTGCTGATGACCATGCCCTCCTGGTCGAGGCGTTGGATCTCGGTCCAGTGCGGGTTGTCGTCGGTGCGCGTGACGTGGAAAACGTAGCGCATGAAGCGCACCTCGTCGCCCTGGTCGAAGGTGAAGCGCATGTTCGTTTTCGAGAGTGCGGGCACGGCGAAGGCCTTGACGATGGTATCGGCCATCACCTGCGCGCCGGCATCGTTCGGGTGAATGGTGTCCTTATAGTAGGTCGCGCGCTGGTGGTCAATGGTGCGGTGAATATCCGCCAATTGGCAGCCGTAGCGCGCGGCGATCTCCTGAATCGCCACATTCGCGGGCCCGAGCCAGCGTTCGCAGTCCGCGAAGCGGTAATCGGCGACGAGCGTGGTGGCGACGATGGGCAGCGCCGGTTTCGCCTGGCGCAGGGCGATGATGAGTTGCTCGTAGGCGGCGGCAAATTGCGTCACCGAGTAGCCCCAGTATTCATCGTTCACCCCCCACGCGATGACCACGGCGTCCGGCTGGCGCTGCAGCACGTCGGCGGCGTAGTTCGCGCCCTGTCCGCACAGCGCTTGCCCGCTGATGCCCATATTGATCTCCTCCACCTTCGCGTCGGCGGTGGTTAGCGCCTTCGTCACCAGCGTGGAATAGCGGTGCAGCGGGTCGGAGACCCCCACCCCGGCGGTGATGCTGTCACCCAGGAAGGCGATCCGGCGCGGGCCGGTGGTCGCAGCGGGCGCGGCGACGGTGGTTCCCGGTTTGGTTCCGGTGAAAAAACTGACCTCGGTGAGGAAGGTCCACTCGGAGGTGTTGCGGAAGTCGAGGCGATAATACTGCCCACCTAACTTCGCGTCATTCAAGTCGATGACTGCTGTCCGGATTTCATCGCCCTCGTCAGCAGAGAAATTGGTACACGTGACAGGGGCGGAGAAGGTCTTGCCGTCATCGCTCGTGGCAATGCGCACCTCGTCCGGCGCGGTGATGCTGCCGCCGGCCTGCGTGGAGCTATGCAGGTAGACGATTTTCACCTGCGTCGGCGTGACGCGCTTGCCGAAATCGAAGGTCACCTGCGGGTGCGGTTGCGTGGCGTCCTTCGTCGTGTCGCGGAAGCCGACCCAAGCCCCATCCGGAAACGCCGTGCTCAGCGGCAATTTCCCATCAAGCAGCTCTGTTCCGCCCGCATCTAGGAAAGTGGTCGGCGTGGCTCCGGGTCCAGTGCCATCATACGCGTAGCCGACCGGCACTAGTTGCCCGGCCGTAGCAGCAGGCGTTGTCGCGGGGGGCGTTGCCGTCGGTTTGTACTCGGGCTGCACGGCCGCGGGCTTCGCGCCGGTGGTGGCGCCGGTGGCAAAGCTCACTTCCGTGAGGAAGGTCCATTGCGAGGCATTGCGGAAGTCGAGACGGAAATATTGCCCGCTCAATTTAGCGCTGTTCAGGTCAAAGGTTGCGGTGCGTATTTCATCGCCCGGCTCGGAGGAAAACGTAGTATAGGTGACCGGCGCGGCGAAGGATTTGCCGTCGTCACTCACCGACACGCGCATCTCTTCCGGCGCGGTAATGCTGCCGCTGGCCTGCGTGGTGCTGTGCAGGTAGACGATGGTAAGTTGCGTGGGGGTGACGCGCTTGCCGAAGTCGAACGTCACCTGCGGATGCGCATCATTCAAATCGCGCGTATCCGCGAGGAACCCGACCCAGGCCGCGTCAGCGAAGGCCGTCGTCGCCGGCATCGCCCCATCGGTCAGTTCCTTGCCACCGGTATCCGGAAAATTCGCCGGCGTCGCGCCTTTGCCCACGCCATCGTAGGCGTAGGAAATCGGCGTCAGCGTCTCGGTAAAGCCCGCGCTTGCCAGCAGCAAGAGCGCCAGGGAACAGCACAGGACGAAAATGCGATAATTCAGCCTCATCATCTCTCCTTTGGGACACATGCCTCTGAAACAGCACTGCACGAATTATACCCGCCTAGCGGTACCCCGCCAAGCGGTGGGGCCATAGCACGGTTTGGAAGCCGACCGCAGTCGCGCTCAGCCAGCCGAGGCCCAGCACCAGGGCGGTACTGTCAGGAGGCTGGGCGCGACTCCGGGCCTGCGGGCCCTCCATCGGCTTCCAGACGGTGCTAAGGACTCCCGGCTGGGCTGGTGGTTACAGCACGGTTTGGAGGGTTCGAGCGCAGCGAGTCCCGCTCTCCCGAGAGTTGGTCTCGGCATACCGTCTTGGCGGTAATCAATATATTGCTAAAAACCAGCAAGTGTTAGCCGCAGAACGTCCCGCTGTCTTTTCGCCAATCAGGAGATTGGCGTTCCCAGGGGCGAATTGAACGGCATTCCGAGCTGTGGTATACTTGTGAAATAGTTCTCAAACGAAGCGGACGCCCATGTTAATTGACGCGCATACCCATGCCTTCTCGGAAAAGATCGCCGATAAAGCGGTTGAACAGCTCATCAACTATTACCAACTGCCTACCAGTTTCACCGGCACCATGCCTGATCTGCTCGCCCAAGCCGCCCTGGCCCAGCTCGACGCGCTGGTTCTGCTCGTCGCCGCCACCAAACCGGAACAGGTGAAACCGGCGCATGACTGGATCCTCGCCCAGCCCTGGACGCGCTACGCGCCGTGCCCGACCATCATCCCCTTCGGCACTTACCACATCGATGACCCGCACTGGCTCGACGAGTTGAACCGCTTGCGCGCCGCCGGGATACGCGGCATCAAGCTGCATCCGGAATTCCAGGGCATCGACCTTGCCGACCCGCGCCTATTTTCCTTACTGGAAGAGGTGGCGAGTGAATTCGTGCTCATGGTGCACGTCGGTGACCCGCATGTCAGCCAGCATAACCCCAGCACGCCGCGCAAGGTGGCGGCGCTGATCGAGCGCTTCCCCACCCTCACTATCATCGCCGCGCATCTCGGCGGGTATTGTTTCTGGGAGGATGCCCTGGCGTGCCTCGCGGGCGAGCACGTCTATCTCGACACCTCCAGTGCGCTCGAATACATCGACCCCGCGCTGCTGCGCCGGTTGGTGGATAAGCATGGCGTCGAGCGCATCCTCTGCGGCAGCGATTATCCGCTCAGTTCACCAGTCAAGGCGATTGAGGCGATTGACCGGCTCACCTGGCTGACTGGGGCGCAGAAAGCGGCGATATTGGGTGACAATTGCGCCCGTTTGTTCGGCTTACGGTAATGTCCGGCGCGAAGCTGCAGGTAAATAATCTTCATCGGCAAAAAGGACTTTACGATAAGTAAGTGAACTAGAGAATATGCACTTTTGCTGCATTCGGTTGCGGCAATACCTTTCTGCCATCCACCAAGCGTCATTCATCGCACAAGGAGTACACCGTGGAGCATCAGCTCGGCAAACGCATTACTATGTTTCGTGAGCGACTCGAACAGTCGCAAGAGGAACTGGCCAAGACGGCGGGGCTCGACCTCGCGCTCTTGCAGGCCATCGAAGCCGAACAGGTTTACCCCGCGCTGGGGATACTGGTGAAGCTGGCCCGCGCCCTCGGACAACGCCTGGGCACCTTTATGGATGACCAGTTCCGCGAAGACCCGCTCATCGTGCGCAAAGAGGCGCGCACGGTCGAGCTGGCCGACCACAAGGGCGATATCCCGGCCCCCTACCGCTACTTCCCGCTCGGGCGCGGCAAGACCGACCGGCACATGGAGCCGTTCTTCATCGAGATCGACCCGCAGCAAGAGAAGGCGATGTCGTCGCATGAAGGCGAGGAATTCATCATCGTCGTTT
>DASXVL010000527.1:0-8319 GCA_036504255.1 Armatimonadota bacterium
CTCCTGCACATTGATGCTGGTGCGGTTCATCGCCGCCAGGTGTACCGGCAGCTCGCCGATCTTGATGGGCTGGATGCCGTTCTTGTCGATCAAGCATGGCACTTCCACGCAACACCCGTCGGGCAGGTTGTCGATGAGGCCGTCGTTGAGCACGTTGCCGTGCACCACGGTCGGCTCGCCGGTTTCCATGGCGTGAATGATGCGCGATCCGTACTCTTTCGAGCGCTTCAGGTCTTCGAGCCCTTTGCCGGCTTCCATGTCCGCGGCCATGCTCGCCCACTCGGCGTTCTGGTTCACGCAGCGGCGCGGATATTCATCGAGCGGGATGTTGTAGCGCTCGATAAGCTCGGGACGGTCGCGTTTGATGAACCACGGGGTGTATTCGCTGAAGTGTTCGCTCGACTCGGTGATGTAGTAGCCAATACGCATCATCATGTCGAGGCGCACGCGATCCCACTCCGGGAAATACTCGCGGCTCACCACTTTATCCATGATCGCCGGGTAGAGGTCTTCGCCGTTGTGCTCCAGCGTCAGGTAGTAGGCCATGTGGTTGATGCCCGCGCAGGTGTAGTTCACCTCGTCCGGGTTCACGCCGATGGCCTCGACCAGGTGACGGTAGCTGCCCTGCACGCTGTGGCAGAGGCCGATGGTCTGAATCGGCGTCCCTTCCAGCATGGCCCAGGTGTTCATCGCCATCGGGTTGACGTAGTTCAGGAAGGTCACCTCCGGGCAGACATCTTCCATCAGGTAGCCGTACTCCAGCATGACGGGAATGGTGCGCAGCGCGCGGAAGATGCCGCCGATGCCCAGCGTATCGCCGATGGTTTGGCGCAGCCCGTATTTTTTCGGAATTTCAAAATCGGTGATGGTGCACGGATCGTACCCGCCGACTTGAATCATATTCACGGCGTAGTCGGCCCCCTCCAACGCCACGCGCGGGTCGGTGGTGGCGATGATTTTCGGGTTGGCGTTCCACACTTTGGCGATCTGATGCGCCACTTTTTCTGCGGTACGCAAACGACCTTCGTCGATATCGTACAGCGCGATGGTGCTCTCTGCCAGTTCAGGGAACGAGAGGCAGTCGGAGATGATATTCCGTGAGAATACCACGCTACCGGCGCCGATAAGGGAAATTTTAGCCATGGTGCGTTTCCTCTAATTGATGAAATGCGCTTGCAGATAACGGATGATACCCCGCGATGGGCTGCGATGGCGCTACCTGCAAGCATACAATACGAGCTAGCTTCGGATTAAGCTAGCAGAATTTTCGGATTTTGTTGATGTTTCTTCCGATACTCACGCGGTGAGAGACTATGGGTGTCGCGAAAGATGCGGCAAAAATGTGCCAGGTGCTCGAATCCCACTCCCGCCGCCACCTCTGTCACGGAGATCTCCGTTTCCGCCAACAGCGCGGCGGCGCGGTCCAGGCGGCGTTGCAACAGGTACGCTTTTGGCGAGGCGCCGCATAAACGCCGGAACAACGCGGAGAACTGCGAGGGCGAGAGATGCGCCATTTGCGACAAGTCGGGCAGGGTGACCGCTTCGAGAAAGTGCCGGTCCATCCAGGCGCGCACGTTCAGCACGCGCAACGACGCCGGGTCGGAATGCAGACTGCGTTCATCCAACTGCATCAACCGGGCCAGAATGATTGCCGTCAGGCGTCCCACCGTCTGCAGGTAGAGCGTGCGCCAGGGGTCCTCCCGCGCATATTCCGCCTGACACTGTTCAAACAGTTCCTGCAACGAGCGGAACAGGTGGGCGTCGGCGACGACTTTCGGCAGAAACGGCGCATGTCCGAACGCTGTGGGCATGCTCGGGTCATTCGCCAGCAGCCGGCATTGTCGCGGATGCAGGTACAGCCCGCGCAGCGTGATATGGTCATCGGTGAGCAGGATATGGGTCAGGCCACCGGGGATCACGACGATCTGCCCGCTCACCACCGGCAACGTCGGCCCGCCTTCGACTTGCACGCGCCCCGCGCCGTCGAGAATCGTCAGAATTTCATGTTCCTCGTGTCGGTGCGGTTCCTGCATGTGCCCGAGCACACAATCCACATGCGCCGATTCCGCCTGCGCCACCTCATGGAGCGTCGCATGGCGCGGCGTCTCGCGCATCGCCAAATCGGAAACCCAGATGGAAATATCAATCTCAGGCGAAGATAAGCGCATTGCGCCCACATTATAACCGGATGTGTCGCGCAGCGGAGCGGCAAGTAGTAAATTGATGCTTTCGCGGATGCGCAATTAGGAGAGACCCGGTGGACGCGCGCACGCCCACCGGGAGTGGAGGCTCAAAGAAACTGTTTGCAAAATCTGGGGTGTGAGAACGCGCCAAGATTTTGCAAACAGTTTCTATGCGTGGACTGCGGCCGATGCGGCAGGAGTTGTGCTAGCGATATTGCCCAAACTGTAACGCGGCCTGGTACATGGCTACCGCGTTCTCGGTGGGGGTGTTGTCTTGCAGGTCATGCGTGGGGGCGAAGCCATAGCCACCGCCCGGCATCATGATCTCCAGCGTCTGGCGTACATCCGCGATAGTGTCGTCCACCGTGCCGTAGGCCACCGGACCGGCCGTGGAGAGACAGCCGTGGAAAGCCAGGTGGTCGCCATAGCGTCCCTTCAGATAGGCGGGCGACATATTGGCGGCCTCGGGTTGCAAGGTGTCCACGACGCTGACCCCCATGTCGATAAAGTCATCATACGCCCAACTGCTCGAACCGCAGCTATGCACCATCACTGGGATAGCAAAGCTCTTCGCCAGATCGATGATGCGCTGATGACGCGGGCGCAGGTGCTTGCGATAAAGCTCCAGGCTAAGCAGCGGCGCGTGCTGCGTGCCCAGGTCTTCCCCCATCCAGAGCAGGTTGATGCCGCCTTGCGCGGCTTCCAGCGTACGGGCGGTTATCTCCAGCGTGATGTCGAGCTTGCGGTCGAGGTAATGGAGCAAGGCCTCATCATCCAACATCAAATCGATGAGCACCTGTTCCATGGTGCGGATCATCCCTGTGCTGTTGATGAGATCACCCAGGCCAGGGTTACCGGTGACGAGGCAATACTCCGCCTGACGCGCGCATTGTTCAGGGACGACGGTATAGTCAAAGTCGTCCGGCGAGGGCATCGGCCAGGCGATGATCTCATCAAGCGTCGCCTCGCGCAGCGGAAAATCGCAGAAATCCCAATATCCGCCGCTCTCGTGCTCAATCCAACGCGTGTGGGTGCCCCAGCAGGGATCGACGCGGCGGTCGGGCAGTTCCGGGTGCAAACGCGGACCTACGTATGGAGCGCCTACCCCACGATAATCGACGTGTAACGCTAGCAGCAACCCCTCCTGGTCATTGTCGGCTAAGCCGAAGTGGGTCAGCAGACGGCGGCGCAGACCAGGATTTGTGGAGAAATTGATCGGCACACGGTCAGGCTCCTGCCGTGCGAACGTGGTCAAGACACGCTCTTTTGAAGTCATCGCCGGTGTCGCCATGGTGTGTCCCTCCAGCCCTGCAAATCTGCCTGTATTTTCCACCCACAGCGACTGGCTGGGCAATGGAGTATACAGGCATATTTTTGTATAATACAATCACAATGCGTTTGTAATGGCCTGTTTTCTTGTAAATATGAATTGCATGGCTTGATTCACAGCGACTGTAGGTGTCTCGTTATGGTGAATATTCGTCCAGCGGTGGTGCTGGCCAACTATTTTCAGTTCACGGCGACCGCACAGATCAGTTCCCTACGTGTGGAGAGTCGTATGCTGCTTTGGGGCAAGCATGGCGAGGGAGTGGTGCGCGTGAACGGTAGCGAGTATCGCCTGGCCCCGGATGACTTTCTGCTGCTACCCTGGAACCATCACATCGTCTATGCGCCCGACCGCCAGCGTCCATTCTACGTCGGTGGTGTCCACTTTGTGCCGGACTATGCGCCGGGCGCGCCGCTACAATTCGGTGTCGCCCATGCGGATGCCGACCCGCTGCGTGACGACACCCGGCGGCGTGACGCCCCGTTCCTCGATATTGCCGGCGTACTCTGTGGCTCGTTTCACTTTGCCCCGGCGCTCGCGCCACTTGCGGAATATATTGTGCATTGGTTTCAGCACGGCGATCGCGGTGAGGAAGAAGCGCGCATGCTCGGGGCGCTCATGGTGGCGGAACTGCGGCGCGCCGCTACGGTGACGCTGCGCGAGGCGGCGCTGCCGGAGCGCGTGCGGGCGTTGCTTGATGAGGTCACGCACCAATGTGCATCCCCGTATACCGTGGCGACGATGGCTGACCTTGTGCGCTGCAGCCCCGCGACCCTAACCCGCGTCTTTCGCGACGTGCTGCAGACATCGCCCATGCAATGGCTCATGCGCGTGCGGCTGGAGCAAGCGGCCACGTTACTGATGACCACGCGCTTGCCGGTCGGTGATGTCGGCGCACGTGTCGGCATCGCTGATCCGTATTACTTTTCCAAGCTCTTCAAACGGCAGTATGGCCTCACTCCCAGCGCTTATCGGCAGGAACGGTCGATGTTGACGGTGGTGAAAAAAACGCCATAACGGATGGCGGCGACCGGCGTTTCGGCAGGCGCATACGTTCAGCCGGAATTTAGGGCAGCGGGAGGAGCTTGAAGCGTATAAAGGGCATCGCGGGCAACGATACCTCCAGGGTATTGCTGTGCGTGAATGAATGGGAGCTGCAGGAGGCGGGGCTAGGGCCCTCTCAGAAGAAAACAGCAGTCTCTTAGCCCTGAAAGGACGACAGACGCGCCTGCTGACACAAGCTGACCTGGAGTCCTTAGCACTGTTTGGAAGCCGACGTCCGTCGCGCTCAGCCTGCCGATAGTGCATCCCCGGAAATGCCTCTTGCGGCACGCCGGGCGCGACTCCGGGCTGCGGCCCTCCAGCGGCTTCCACACGGTGCTGTTGCCACGAGGCCTGCCAGAAGTCCGTAGCACCGTGTGGAAGCTCGGCCGCAGCCGCGCCGCCTTCTTCGTCTGTGATCCGTCTTACACGCTCTTTGCGATCCCAATGGTCAGCGGTTCGCCGCCCAGTTCGGCCTGCGTCGTGTAGGCGTCCGCGGGCGCGGCATCGAAGGTTACCGCGTCGGCCAGCGTTTCGCTCATGAGATAGGGCAGGTGCGCGCTGATCGCCGTCGCCAACTCTTCCGACAGCCCGAGGAAGAGCCCGATACGGTCGCTGATCTGTAGCCCGGCATCCTTGCGCGCATCCTGCACATTGCGCACCAGGTCGCGCGCCAGGCCCTCGCGGCGTAGCTCCTCGGTGATCTCCGTATTCAGCGCGACGACATAGCCGCCGTCCTCCGCCACCGCAAAGCCTTCCGGCGAAGACGACTCGATGAGGATCTCTTCGCCAGTCAACTCCAGTGTTTGCCCCTCGACAAGCAGCGTGAAGGTCTGCCCGGCTTGCGCCGCCTCGGCGATGGCCTGCGCTTGCGCGGACTCCAACGCCTGCAGCACGTTGCGCAGCGCCGGCACCAGCTTGCCATACTTGCGGCCCACTACCGGCAGGTTCGGCTTGAAGCGGTATTGCACCAATCCGCTCGAACCTTCCATGAAGCGTACCGCCTTCACGTTCAACTCCTCGCGCACTTCGTCGAGGAAGCGCGTCAGCGCCGTCTCTTCCGCCGTGCCCGGCACATGCACGAGCAATTCGGCGAGCGGCTGGCGCACCTTCAGGCCGGACTCCGCGCGCGATGAGCGCCCGAGTTCCACCACCTTAAGCAGCACGGCCATGTCTTTGTCGAGCTGCATATCAACACGCGCCGCGTCCACTACCGGCCAATCGGCGAGGTGTACGCTTTCCGGAAGGCCCTGCTCAATGGTCAGGTTGCGGTAGATTTCCTCGCTGATGAAGGGCGCGAAGGGCGCCATGAGCTTCGCCACGGTGAGCAGACAGGTATACAGCGTGTAGTAGGCCGCCTGCTTGTCGCTGTCCGCCTCGCTCTTCCAGAAGCGGCGGCGGTTGCGGCGCAGGTACCAGTTGGAGAGCTCGTCCACGAACCCTTCCACCGCGCGCGCGGCCTCCGTCACTTCGTAGCCGTCCAACCGCGTCGTCACCTCGCCGACCAGCGCCTGCAGGCGCGAGAGCGCCCACTTGTCGATCAGCGCCAGATCATCCGCCGCCACCGGCTTCGGCGTCCACTCATCCAGGTTGGCGTAGGTGATGAAGAAGCTGTAGGTGTTCCACAGCGTCAGCAGGAACTTGCGCACCGTCTCGCCCACCAGATGGCTGGAGAAGCGGCGCGGGTTGCCCGGCGTGGTGCAGGTGTACAGGTACCAGCGCAGCGCGTCCGCGCCATGCTCGTTGAGTACGGTCCAGGGGTCCACGATGTTCCCCTTGGACTTGCTCATCTTCAAGCCTTTTTCATCAAGGATATGGCCGAGGCAGATGACGTTTTTGAACGCCGGGCGGTCAAAGAGCAGCGTGGAGAGCGCGTGCAGGCTGTAGAACCACCCGCGCGTCTGGTCCACCGCTTCCGAGATGAAGTCGGCCTGTCCCGCTTTGGCGAAGAGGGCCTGATTTTCAAACGGATAGTGCCACTGGGCCACCGGCATCGCCCCGCTGTCGAACCACGCGTCAAGCACGTCGGGTACGCGATGCATCTCCCCACCGCATTGCGGGCAGGCCCAGTTGACGCCGTCCACATACGGGCGGTGCAGGTCGAGGTCGGTCAGGTCGCGCCCGGCCTTCTCGCTCAACTCCGCCACGCTGCCGATGCACTCCTGGTGTCCGCAGGCGCATTCCCAGATGGGCAGCGGCGTGCCCCAGTAGCGCTGGCGGCTGATGGCCCAGTCGATATTGTTTTCCAGCCAGTTGCCGAAGCGCCCGTTTTTGATGTGCTCCGGCTCCCAGTGAATCTCTTGATTGCCCGCGATAAGCTGCGGCTTGTGCGCCGTGGTGCGGATATACCAGCTCGACTTGGCGAAGAAGAGCAGCGGCGTCTGGCAGCGCCAACAGAACGGATAGGTGTGCTTGGTGCGCGCGCTCTTGTACATCAGGCCGCGTTCCTGCAGCTCTTTGATGATGAAGGGGTCGGCTTCCTTGAAGAAGCGCCCGTCGAACTGCTGCAACTCCGGCAGCATCATCCCCTGCAGATCCACCGAGAAGAGCGTGGGTAGCCCGTGCCGTCGTCCGATTTCCAGGTCGCCGTAGGCGGGAGCGATGTGCACGATGCCCGTGCCGTCATCGAGCGAGACGTAATCGTCGGCGATGACGCGGTAGGCGTCGTCCCAGTCGATCTGATCTCCCGCCCCCGGCACGCCACGGTAGAGGTATTCATAGCGGAGGCCCGCCAGCTCCGACCCGGCGAAGCGACGTAAGACTTCCGCGTCTTCGCCCAGGTTGCGTTCCAGCAGCTCTTCGGCGAGGATATAGACCTCGTCGTCCTTGCGCGCCGCCACGTACACGCCGTCCGGCTTCACCGCCACCGCTACGTTCGCCGGCAGCGTCCACGGCGTCGTCGTCCAGGCCAGGAAAGAGATCGGCTCCGGCAGTCCGGTGAGCGGCGCGGGTAGCGCGCCCTCCACCGTCTTGACGCGGAATTTCGGCCAGATGGACGGGTCTTCCGTATTCTCTTTATAGCCCTGCGCCACCTCGTGGTCGGCCAGCGTCGTCACGCAGCGCGGGCAATGCATGTTCACCTTGTAGTCGCGGAAGAGCAGGCCTTTGTCCCACAGCGTCTTTAGCATCCACCAGCCCGATTCCAGATAATCGTTGGTGTAGGTGATGTACGGATGCTCCAGATCGATCCAATAGGCGATCCGGTCCGTCATCTTCTCCCAGTCCTGCACGTAGCGGAAGACGCTCGCGCGGCACTTCTCATTGAACGGCGCGATGCCGTATTGCTCGATGTCGCGTTTGCCGTTGAGCTGCAGTTCCTTCTCCACCTCGACCTCGACCGGCAGCCCCTGGGTGTCCCAGCCGCCGCGCGCCCCGATCAGGTGAAAGCCCTGCATGCGCTTGTAGCGTAAAATAATGTCCTTGAACGCGCGCGCCAACACGTGGTGCACGCCCGGTCGGCCATTCGCCGTGGGCGGTCCCTCAAAGAAAATGAAGTCCGGCCCATCTTCACGCCCGGCCAGCCCGCGCTGCGCCACGCCGGAATCTTTCCACCACTGCACCAGCGACTCTTCCAACTTGGGAAATTGCACTTGCGAATCTACGCTACGAAACACGATGCCACTCCTCAACAGCAGCACCGGGCGTTCCACCCGGCGTCGCCAAACAACTTGCAAATCACCCTGTATTGTAACGGATTTTGGCGACGCGGGCAAAATGGCGGGGTGGCGGAACCTTGATTTGTTGGATGAAAAGGATTTCTTGATGGTG